>JBFKNO010000214.1:0-5281 GCA_041629275.1 Nitrospiraceae bacterium | reverse complement strand
CGTCGACTTGGTTGGCAGACCCATTATGCGAGTGGCCTGCCAGCCGAAGCCCGCCTGAGCTTTAGCGAGGGCGGGCGAAGGCTGGTGGAGGGCAGGGGATTTGAACCCCCGACCCCGACGTTGCGAACGTCGTGCTCTCCCAGCTGAGCTAGCCCCCCACGCGAAGACCTAAAAAATGGCACGAGCGCTGTGAAACGGAACCCGCGGGGAAACGCCGAAGCGGAAGTGCCTCGGCCCGGACCCACGGAGGGGAACGGGGAGAAAGTCAGCGCTCGTGCCGTATGCAGGATACCAAAACCAATTATACACAACCTCGTGCTGAGACTCTACTCGATCGATCCGGGTGCCCCTCCGAGAACGGCGGCTGCCCCGGGATGGCGCCATGAGATGGCGCGGCTACAAGATCTTCCTGCAGGACAGACCGGTTCGACAACGGTGCAGAGGCTCCTTAGGGCGGATTGAGCAGCGCCTCCTTGCTCTCGTCCGGGCCTCCGGTGATGCGGACCCGCCTCCCCTCCACCGTCAACCGCCCCTCGGCGAAGAGCTGCACCGCCTTGGGGTAGATCCGGTGCTCCTGGGCGAGGATCCTCGCCGACAGCGTCTCGGCCGTGTCGCCGTCCAGCACCGGGACGACGGCCTGGATGATGATCGGGCCTTCGTCGACCTTGTCCGTGACGAAATGGACCGTACACCCGGCCACCTTCACGCCCCAGTCCAGCGCCTTCTGCTGCACCTCGAGCCCCGGAAAGGACGGCAGCAGGGACGGATGGATGTTCATCATGCGATCGGCGTAGGCGCCGATCAGGATGGGGGTGACAATTTTCATGTACCCCGCCAGCAGGACCAGCTCCACCTCGTGCTTGCGCAAGACCTCCAGAATCGCCCGGTCGTAGGCCTCCCGACCATCGGGCTGTCCGGCGAAGGGCTTCGGATCGACGAAGACATCCGGCGCGCCGTGGCGTCTCGCCCGCTCGAGCGCCTGGGCGTCGGGCTTGTTGCTGAGCACGACGGCGACCCGCGCGCTCAACGATCCGGCTTCGATGGCGTCGATGACGGCCTGGAGATTGGACCCCCGCCCCGAGGCAAGGATGCCGAGGCGCACCTCACGCCGCGGTTGCGTTGACATAGGCCACCCGCTGGTCTCCCGCTTCGACGATACGGCCGATGCGAAATGCGCGCTCGCCCAAATTCGTCGCGCTCGCGACGAGCCGATCGGCATCGCCGGCGGCGACCACCAGGACCATGCCGATCCCCATGTTGAAGACCCGATACATTTCGTCGTCCCCGACGCGGCCGGTCTGCCGAATGAGCTCGAAGATGCCGGGAATGGGCCAGGACGTGACCTCGATCCGTGCGGCGCATGATTCCGGGAGGATGCGCGGCAGATTCTCCGTCAAGCCGCCCCCGGTGATGTGCGCGATGCCTTTGATCGGCACCTCCTGCAACAGCGCCAGAACAGACTTCACATATATGCGCGTCGGCGTCAGGAGCGTCTCCCCCACCGCCTGCTCCAGCCCCCCGACCTTGGCACGGACATCCAGGCCACCCGTCTCAAACAGAACCCGCCGGGCGAGGGAATATCCGTTGCTGTGCAATCCGGTGGAGGCAAGGCCGATCATCACATCCCCGGGCACGATGCCGCGACCATCGATGAGCCTGGCCCGCTCCACGACACCGACGGCAAACCCGGCGAGGTCGTACTCCCCCTCGGCATAGAACGACGGCATCTCCGCCGTCTCGCCGCCGATCAGGGCGCAGCCGGCTTCTTTGCAGCCTTCGGTCACCCCCGTGATCACCGCCTCCGCGACCGGAAGGGCCAGCTTGCCCGTGGCGAAATAGTCCAGGAAGAACAGCGGCTCGGCCCCGCACACGACGACGTCGTTCACGCACATCGCCACGAGATCGATGCCGATCGTGTCATGGCGATTCATCATGAACGCGACCCTGAGCTTGGTCCCCACGCCGTCCGTGCCGGAGACCAGCACCGGTTCCTTGTACCGGCCCGCGGGCAATCCGAACAACCCGCCGAACCCGCCCACATCGCCCAGCACCTCCGGGCGAAACGTGGAGCGCACGAGCGGCTTGATCCGCCGGACGAACTCATTCCCGGCATCAATGTTCACCCCCGCCTGTTTGTAGGTCGTCATCGGGAGGGCATCTTATCGGAGCGTCGAACAGAGGTCAACGCACCAGGAGGGTCAGGAGTCAGGAGTCAGGGGTAAGGGGACAAGACAAAACCACACCTTTTAAGCTTGATCTCTTCTCTTGCTCCTCACTCCTCACTCCTCACTCCTCACTTCACTCACCAGCTCGACCAGCGTTTCCAGATGGGCGGTCTGAGGGAACATGTCGAAGGGTTGGACTCGTGCGATGCGGTAGCCCCCGGCGCAGAGGCGGGACAGGTCTCGGGCCAGGGTCGAGCTGTCGCAGGAGAGGTAGAGCAAGCGTGGGATCTGGATCTCCGCCAGGCGCTGCACACAGGCTTCGCTCAACCCCGTCCGCGGAGGATCGGCGAGCACCACGTCATACTCCAACCGCGCCACCCCTTGGAGCATGGCTTCCGCGGAGGCGTGACGAAACCGACAGCGTCCCACGTGATTGTGGTTTGCCGCATGCCGCGCATCCTTGAGCGCATAAGGGTTCGACTCGACCTCGGTCAGGTACGCGCCTTGCCGCGCGAGCGGGAGGCCCAGCGTGCCGATGCCGGCGTACAACTCGAGGATCCTCAGGCCCGGCGAGGGTCCCACCCAGTCCCCGATGCACCGGGTCATGATCTCGTTCACCGGCCAGTTGGCCTGCATGAAGGACCGATCGCTGATGCGAAAGGTCAGCTCGCACAAGCGGTCTTCGATCCACTCCTGCCCTGACGTCCATCGTGCCGTCCGCTTGTCGTCCCCGGCCGTGACGACCTGCCCGACGACGCCGGGCAGATCATGAAAGCGCGCCATGAGCCGGTCCGCCTTGGTGCGGTCGGCCGGGCCGGTCCGATGCATGAGCACCAGCTCACCCGTTGCCCGAGAGCGACGCATTTCGAGCGAATGCACACGGACCGGGAGTCTCGTCTCCACCTCCAGCCGCGCCGTGACCAAGGCCGCGACCTCCCGCATCTGCGGCGGCGCCAGCAGGCAATGCGCCCCCTCGACCGGCTCGTGCGAGCGCTCGCGGTGAAACCCGAGCCTCAAGCGCTCGTCCTTCTTGAAGACGACAAATCGCACCGTGCTGCGGTAGCCGAACGGCTCGGGTGAGGCGATCGGTGTCGGGATGTCATCGATCGTCAGCTTTCCCACCCTCCGCAACGTCTCCTGCAGCACCGCCCGCTTCTCCGCGAGCTGTGCCTCGTAGCGAACGTGCTGCAACTGACAGCCCCCGCACAGGCCGAACACCGGGCAGGGGGGAGCGACACGATCCGGCGAGGCCTCGAGCACCGCCCCCAGCCTGGCCTCGCTGTACCCCTTGCGCTTGGTCTCACTCTCGATCTGCACGGTCTCGCCTGGGACCACTCCCCTGAGCAGCACGACCTCCGCATCCCGCCGTGCCAGGCCCCACGCGCCTTCGACGAGCTTCTCAATCCTCACGGTTGTCGTCTCATCAATCATGGCATTTCCAGGTGGCGAGCGGGCGGCTGAAGGATTCAGCGTGCGAAGCGGTCAGGTGAACGGGCCGTGGACGGAAATGCCGCGAGCACTTCCCGGTCCGCGGTGACCAACTGCACGCCGAGATCCTGGGCAAGCGCCACGAACTCGCAGTCATACGCCGAGCATCCGGAGGCGGCAGCCAACCTCAGGACCTGATCTGAAAGCACGGCGTACTCCCTTCCGGCCATGAACCGCTCGGCCTCCGAGACGAGCGTCGTGGCATCCTCCAGAGCTATGGCCTGTCTCCGGACCAATCCGATCATCGTGCTTCGAAACTCCGAACGCCACAAGAGAGGGGCCGTCCACATTGGCTCTCGTCGCAGCACGACCTCTGCTTGTTCCGTCCACTGCCCGGCGATGTAGAGATACACCAACAGGTTGGTATCGACGACGATCACGGGCGACCCGCGACTTTCAACTCCTTGAGCAGCTTATCCGTGACTCGAATCCCTCTCGCGCTGCGGCGTACCGTGCGCGCCCGGGCCAGGAGCGTCTCCGGATCGACCGCCACGCTCTGCGCCGCTCGCTCCAGACAGGTGATCACTTCCAAATTCAGGCTGCGTCGATGGCGAGCCGCCTGGCTCTTCAGTCGCTTGACCAACCGATCCGGGACATTCTTGATCGTCAGATTCGCCATCCGCTCCACCCCTTGAAGGCAACCGTAATGGTACCATAATGGTACCACCTTCGTCAGGGCCGATCAACCCCGCCCTTCCCCCATCCCGTCGGGCACGGCGAAACCCGCGCCGATTGGAGGCGAACCCTACTCTGGTCTTTTCCCCTCGTCTTCAGCCTGGACCGCGGGGAGCTGCGCGGGCATCACAGCCGTGTTGTGCTCACCGACTGCTGGATCGGCGCGGGGGCACGCCTGGCGTCGCGAATCGCGGAGGTTCGGGCCCCGCACTTGGCGAGCAGACGCGGTCCGGCACGCAGTGCCGGAGGGCGAGGACTGTCCGAAGCTGCGTGCCTCTCCGAGGAGCACGCAGCAAGATCCGCAGCCCAGCGGATGCGAGCCTTAGTGCGGTCGAACCGGAGCGCTGAGCAGGACAGGCGTGGCCCCCGCGCCGGAGCCCCGACAGAACCGGAAGAGCCCAAGGAAGATGGATCCCCGCCTGCGCGGGGATGACAAAAAGGAACCATGGCCATTTATCCACGCATCCTGCCGGCCGGAGACGCGGCGCTGACCGTCGAGTTCGGCGACGCGATCGCCCCCCGGATCCACGACCGCGCCCTCGCCTTCGCGCGCCGCGTCGACCGAGCACGCCTCCCCGGCCTCGTCGAGGTCGTGCCCACCTATCGCTCCGTCACGGTGTACGTGGACCCGGTCCGGTGCGATTGGGCGCGACTCGTGACCAGGCTGGAGGCTCTGGCCCGCCGACCCATGCCGCAAGGGCGGAGACCGGGCAAGCTCGTCAGGATTCCCGTGGTCTATGGGGAGGAATTCGGCCCGGATCTGGCCGACCTGGCAAGGCAGGCTGGACTCTCGCAACAGGCAGTGATCAGGCTGCACAGCTCGAACGAGTACCGCGTCTACATGCTGGGGTTCAGTCCCGGGTTTCCCTACCTGGGCACGGTGCCCAAGAAGATCGCGCGGCCGCGTCTGGCGGAGCCGCGCCGATCGGTTCCGGCGGGCTCGGTCGGCATCG
>JBFKNO010000213.1:0-5297 GCA_041629275.1 Nitrospiraceae bacterium | reverse complement strand
TCAGCGCCCGACTCGGCCGAGCTCGTCGCAGGCCGAGCCCAGTCGAGGGGGAGCGCTGAGCAGGGCAGGCGCGCGCCGCACACCGTCCCCACCGCCTGGGTAAGGAGACGAGAGCAAAAGAGGCGCCATGAGATGGCGCGGCTACGAGATGGTCAGCCCGAGGTGTAGCCCGAGCGCGAGAGGCCGGCACCCTCGACACTACTCGACGATATCGACATCCATCTCCACCCGCTCGAGCGGCAAATCCCGCCGGTCCCGCGGCTGGTTCACGATCTGATCCGCGACGTCCATGCCCCGAACCACCTCCCCGAACGCCGTGTACTGCCGGTCCAGGAAGTTCGAGTCCTTCACCACGATGAAGAACTGCGAGCCCGCGCTGTTGGGATCCTGGGCCCGTGCCATCGAGACGATGCCACGTCGGTGCGGGGTGTCGTTGAACTCCGCGTCGACGTTGTAGCCGGGACCGCCCTGGCCGTACATGTGCTTCTTGTTCGGGTCCTTCGTATTCGGATCGCCGCCCTGGATCATGAAGCCGGGGATCACGCGATGGAACAGCGTGCCGTCATAGAACCCCTTTTTCGCGAGCTTGATGAAATTCTCGACATGCTTCGGCGCCTGGTCACGGAAGAAGCGAATCTCCATGTCCCCGAATTTCGTCTTGATGACCGCGTGCGGCGCCTTCTTTTCCTCCGCGGCCCAACCCGCCTGACCCTGCGCGAGAATGACAGCCCCCGCGCCCAGAATCAGCACCGTGAGCATTGCCCGAGTGACACACATCTTCATCGTCCGCCTCCTCTTATGATGCCTGCTCGACCTGGTCAAGCGCCTGTTTGGCCGCCATCTGCTCCGCTTCCTTCTTGGTCCGGCCGACGCCCATGCCGACCACGTTCCCGTTGAGCGTGAGCTGGACCTCGAACGTCTTCTGGTGGTCGGGCCCCGACTCGCGCACGCTGATGTAGCGGGGCAGCGTCTCGAATTGCTTCTGGCACCACTCCTGGTACTGCGTCTTGTAGTCGCGCGTGTAGGCCCGGCCGTTCACGCCCTGCAGCTCCCGGAAGAGCCGGCTCAAGGCGCGCTCCGCCAGGGCCTCCGCCGCAGCCAGCCCGCCATCGAGGTAGACCGCCGCGATGACGGCCTCCAGCGTGTTGGCCAGCAGGGAGTTCTTCTCGCGTCCCTGGCTCCGCTCTTCCCCGCGCCCGAGGCGCAGGAACCGCCCGAGGTCCAGCTCGCGCGCGGCTTGGGCCAGCGAGACCTCGCTCACCAGCGTGGCCTTCTTCTTCGACAGCTCGCCTTCGGAATCTTCGGGGAAGATCGTGATCAGGCGCTGGCTGATCAGAAGCGCCAGGATCGCATCGCCGAGAAATTCCAGGCGCTCGTTGTCCCTTTGGCCTTTGATTCTGGCTTCGTTGATATAGGAGCGGTGGGTAAGCGCTTCTTCCAGCAGCTCCTGACGCTGAAAGACGTAGTGGATCGCACGTTCCGCGTCTTCGATATTGGCAAACTCCATGATGAACCTTTGGCGTCGTCCGCGGTGGGTGGGTCAGTGATCCAGTCGTCTGAACAGCAGGCAGGCATTCACACCGCCGAACCCGAAGGAATTCGAGAGGGCAACTTGGACCGCGGCCTTGCGCGCCGATCCCGGCACGTAATCGAGGTCGCAGTCGGGATCAGGCGACTCCAAATTGATGGTCGGCGGGAGCACGCCGTGATGAAGGGCCAGCACCGTGAAGGCGGCTTCCACACCCCCGGCCGCCCCGAGGAGGTGGCCGGTCATCGACTTGGTGGAGCTCACGGGGATCTTGTAAGCTCGCTCGCCGAACACGTTCTTGAGCGCCAGGCTCTCGACCTTGTCGGCAAAGGTGGAGGTCGCGTGGGCGTTGATGTAACCCACGTCGTCCCTGGAGACGCCGGCGTCCTTGAGCGCCAGCTCCACGCACCGGACGGCACCCTCGCCGGTATCCGGCGGGGCGGTGATGTGGTAGGCGTCGGAGTTCATGGCGTAGCCGATCAGCTCGCAGTACGCGCGGGCCCCCCGCTGCTTGGCGCGCTCGTACTCCTCGAGGACGAGGACGCCCGCCCCTTCTCCGAGCACGAACCCGTCCCGATCGCGGTCGAACGGCCGGCTCGCGCCCGCCGGGTCGTCGTTGCGCCGCGACAGCGCCTTGGCGGCGGAGAACCCGGCCACGGCCAAGGGACAAATGGTGGACTCTGCTCCCCCGGCAATCATGACATCGGCCTCGCCGCGCTGGATGAGCCGAAAGGCATCGCCGATGCAGTGATTACCCGTCGCGCAGGCCGTGACGGCGCAGCTATTGGGCCCCTTCGCCCCGAGGCGGATCGCCACCTGGCCGGACGCGAGGTTGATGATGACCATGGGTATGAAGAAGGGCGAGACGCGGTCGCTTCCTTTTTCGAGCAGAATCTTATGATAGTGCTCGATGGCGGGGAGCCCTCCGATCCCGGATCCGATGTAGACGCCGACACGCTCGGCGCCGTCCGGCGCAATCTTCAAACCCGCGTCATCCACCGCCATCTGGCTGGCGCCCATGGCGTAATGGATAAACGTATCCATTTTCTTGATTTCTTTTTTCTCGATGAACTGGGCTGGATCGAAGTCGGGCACTTCCCCCGCGATTTGCGACGGGTACCCCGTCGCGTCGAATCGCGTGATGCGCCGCACCCCGGACTTGCCGGCGCAGACCGCCTGCCAGCTTTTTTCGAGCCCGGTTCCAAGTGGAGTCACCAGCCCCAGGCCCGTGACCACCACCCGTCGTGTTTGCGTGTGATTCACTACCGTGTCCCGAGGGGTGATTACATCTTCTCCTTAATATACTCGATCGCGCGCCCGACAGTGAGGATCTTCTCCGCCTCCTCGTCGGGGATCTCGATGTCGAATTCCTCCTCGAACGCCATGACCAGCTCGACCGTATCGAGGGAGTCCGCCCCGAGATCTTCCACGAAGGAGGCCTCCGGTGTCACGTCCTCCTCCTCAACGCCGAGCTGCTCGACGATGATCTTCTTGACCCGATCCTCTACGGTCATGGTCTTCTCTCCCTCCTTCCCCATACTCACCTCCTTTTGTACGCACTCAACAATGGGCCTCGGTCGTGTTTCCGTGGGGACGGAAGATCATGCCATCAGCATGCCACCATTGACATGCAACACGTGCCCGGTGATATACCCGGCCTCCTCCGAGGCCAGGAACCTGACGGCCTCGGCGATATCCGCCGGTTGCCCCAGCCGCCCGAGAGGAATCTGCTTCTGTAACGTCTCCTTGACATCCGCGGGCAGCGTCTGCGTCATGGCGGTATCGATAAAACCCGGGGCAACGGCGTTCACGGTCACCAAACGGCTCGCATACTCGCGGGCCACCGTCTTCGTGAAGCCGATGACGGCAGCCTTCGACGCCGCATAATTGGCTTGCCCGGCGTTGCCCATCGCGCCGACGATCGAGGCGATGTTCACGATACGACCGTACCGCTGCTTGGTCATCGGCTGCAGGACCGCCTTGGTGCAGTGGAAGGTTCCATAGAGATTGACCTGCAGCACGAGGTTCCAGTCCTCTTCCTTCATCCGCATCACGAGGCCATCGCGCGTGACCCCGGCATTGTTGACCAGGATATCGATTTTGCCCATCTCTTTCACGACCTGATCGCTCATGGCCTTGACGTCGTCCCAATCCGCCACGTTCACCTTGAGGTTCAGGGCCTTCCGCCCCAGCTTGGCCACCGCGTCCACGGTTTCCTGCGAACGACCGGGATCCAAATCGGCGACAGCGACGTCCGCCCCCTCCCGGGCGAGGGTTTCAGCGATGGCGCGGCCGATGCCTTGCGCGGCTCCCGTCACGATGGCGACTTTTCCGGTCAGAGGGGTCATGGTGTCAACGTGCGGCTGAGGGTGTCGCGCTGAGGGATGCGAGTGTCTTCTCGAGCGAGGCGGGGTCATGGACGTTCAAGGTCACGGCCTCGGGAAGGATGCGCTTGATCAGCCCCGACAGGACGGTTCCCGGACCGACCTCGACGAACAGGCGAATCCCCATCTCGTACATGACCTTGACCGACTCTTCCCACCTGACGGAGGACGGAAGCTGGCGGACCAGGGAGTCCCGTACATCCGCTGCGGACCGGATCGCCCTCGCATCGACGTTATTGACGAGCGGGATGCGGAGCTCGGACCACTTTATCCGTGCCATGTCGACGGCGAGCCGCTCCGCCGCGCTGGTCATGAGCGGCGTATGGACCGGCACGCTGACCGGGAGCGGGACCGCCTTGCGACATCCCTTCTCCTTGGCCAACCGGATCGCCCGCTCCACCGCGGGCTTCTCCCCGGCGATGACGACCTGCCCCGGCGAATTGAAATTGGCGGCTGCGACGACGCCGCTCTCCGACGCGCGGGCGCAGACATCCCGGACTTCTTCGCCGGGCAACCCGAGCAGGGCCACGACCATGCCGGTCCCCGGCGCCACGGCTTCGGCCATGTACCGACCTCGCTTCTGCACGAGGGACACCGCCGCGCCGAACTCGAGACCGCCGGCCGCGACCAACGCCGAGTACTCGCCGAGACTATGCCCCGCGACAGCCGCCGGGGTCTGTCCCGGCTGTTCGAGCAGCCGCAGCGCGGCAAGGCTGGACGTGAGCAGCGCTGGTTGCGTGAACTCTGTCAGATTGAGTCGTTCGGCTGGACCCTCGAAGCAGAGTGCCGCAACATCATACCCGAGGATGTCACTGGCTTCCTGATAGATCCTCCGGATGTCCGGATTGGCCTCGAAGAGCGCCTTGCCCATCCCGACCGATTGCGAGCCCTGGCCGGGGAAGACAAATCCGATACCCGGAGACATAGCCGCTATCATATGAGGCAAACCTTTTCGGTTGTCAACGGGAAAACGCTCTGTGCGAGCGACGCAACTGAGCCCATTTCCCGGCCTTCAATCGACGACAAACTCGCCCCCATCAACACAGAGCACGTTGCCCGTGATCCACTGCGCCTCCGGTCGGCTCAGCAACCCGATCGCTCGGGCCACGTCCTCAGGGGTGGTCAATCGACCGGATGGATTCTTGCGCTGCGCCAGCGCGATCATTTGGTCCGACCCGGGTATCTTGCGCAACGCCGGCGTATCCGTCACGCCGGCCATGATGGCGTTCGCCGTCACCCCGAGGGGCGCCAGCTCGAGGGTCAATTGGCGAACGTGCGACTCGAGGGCCGCCTTGGCGGCCGACACGGCGCCGTACGTAGTCCAGACCCGGGCGCCCCCCGCGCTCGTCATCGCGAAGATCCTCCCCCCCCCCCCCCTGAGCCCC
>JBFKNO010000212.1:0-5308 GCA_041629275.1 Nitrospiraceae bacterium | reverse complement strand
CACCTCGCCGGCCTTCACCTGCTCGACCAGCCGGGCGACATCCGGCGGCTTGCCCTTTGTGCGTCCTTTGCCTGGCGACATCAAAAATCCTGTGTTTCACAAGCACGGTGGTCTGTAGCTGCGCCATCTTATGGCGCCTATTCTGGCAGCATAAGATGCTGCAGCTACAAAGATGACACAGGCTTCGCACCTGCCTGGCCCACCACCTGGCTGAGACGGGACGCCAGCGGATGTCCCAGCTCCTGGGCGACGGCGCGCGCCGCCTCCACCACCTGCGCTTCGTTCACGTTGATGATGGCGCCGGACGCTTTGAACGCGTAGACGAGGTCCTCCGTCGCCACGTTACCCGACGCCCCCGGCGCATAGGGGCACCCGCCCAGTCCTCCCGCGGAGGCGTCGAACAGGGTCAACCCGTACTCGTGCCAGGCGACCAGCGAATTGGCCACTCCCAGCCCGTAGGTGTCGTGACAATGGAACGCGAGCCGGTCCGGGGCGAGATGAGCCAGGGCCGCGTCCAGGAGCCGGCGGATATCCGGGGGTGCCGCCCGGCCGATCGTCTCGCCCAGGGCGATCTCGTCGACGCCGAGATCGAGCAGCCGCTGCAGGACGTCCACCACCCGGTCGGGCGGGATACGTCCCTCGTAGGGGCAAAAGGCCACCGTGGAGATGTAGCCGCGAACCGGAACCCCCGCGGCTCGCGCGCGGGTCACGACCGGCTCGAAGCGACGGAGCGACTCGGAGATCGTGGCGTCGATGTTCTTGCGCGTGAAGGTCTCCGATGCCGCGGTGAAGACCGCCACCTTCTGGGCGCACGCGGCCAGGGCTCGCTCCAATCCCCGCTCGTTCGGCACCAGGGCCGAATAGACGACCGGCGCGGCGCGGCGTATCAAGCGAAAGACCTCGTCAGAATCGCTCATCTGCGGCACCGCTTTCGGCGACACGAAGGCGCCCGCCTCGATCTCGTCCACGCCCGTCGCGGCGAGCGCCTCGATGAAGGCGACCTTGCTCTTCGTGGGGAGGAACCGCGACTCGTTCTGGAGCCCGTCCCGCGGGCCGACCTCCGTGAGCCGAATCGGCTTGGAACGGCCGTCCTGTCCTTGTGGCTTCGTCACGCCGTCTTGCCTTTCGTGAGAAATCCCCGGGTCTACAAAAACAAAGAAGTTTTGAGTTTTTAGTTTTGAGTTTTGAGTTCTCAGTTAAAAATGCGGAGGGTGGTAACTCAAAACTTAAAACTCAAAACTAAGAACTCAAAACTGCCTTCATGACGGCTTCCGCACCCAGGAAGGAGGTCGCTTCTCGACGAAGGCCCGCATGCCTTCCCGGGCCTCCTCGGTGCCCCGAATTCGTGCGTTGGACTCGATGCAGACCGCCCTAGCCTCTTCCTCGGTGAGCGCCGGGAGCCGGCGGAGCAATGCTTTCGTCGTCCGCGTCGCCAGCGGCGCGGCCTGCAACAGCTGCTCGGTGATCTCGCCGACGGCGGGGTCGAGGTCCTCACCAGGGACGACCTCGTGGACCAGGCCGATGTCCTTCGCCGTGGAGGCCGTAAAGGGCTCGCCCGTGAGCGCAAACCGTTGGAATCGAGAGACGCCCACCTTGCGAAGGAGAAAGGGCGCGATCACCGCGGGCACCAATCCGACCCGGACCTCCCGCAGGGCGAAGCGCGCGTCGTCGGAGGCCACGACGATGTCGCATTGCGCGACCAGGCCGAGCCCCCCCCCGAAGGCGGCTCCCTGGATGCGTCCCACGACGGGGGCCGGGCAGTTGTCGATCGCGCGAAGCATGCGCATCAGCAGCTCGGCATCCGCCGCACGGTCCTTCTCGGACGTGGTCTCGGCCATCCAGTTGAGGTCGACGCCTGCGCAGAAGATGGGACCGGCCCCTGCCAGAACCACCCCTCGGACCTTGGGATCGGCGGCCAGATGCTCGAAGGTGTCACTCAGGCCGGCGACCATGCGCGCATCGAAGGCATTTCTGGCCTGCGGGCGGTTCAGCGTCACCGTCGCGATACCGTCGCGTAACGCGACGAGGACCGTATCCTGGGCAGGCATGGGAGGCCTCACATGCGGAAGACCGGTGCGCGCGTCTCCCCGGAAGGAATTCGCCGGACGATGTCCAGGCAGAACCCGATCACACGCCTGGTGTCGGCGGGCGCCACGATCCCGTCGTCCCACAGGCGGGCGGTTCCATAATAGGGGCTGCTCTCCTGCTCGTATTGCGCCTCGATGGTTCGGATCAAACGGGTCATCTCATCCTCGGGAAGTTTGCGCCCCGCCTTCTCCATCGATTGTTTCTTGATCGAGGCCAGAACCCGGGCGGCTTGCTGTCCGCCCATGACCGAGACCCGCGAGTTGGGCCAGGTGAAGAGGAAGCGCGGATTGTAGGCCCGCCCGCACATCGCGTAGTTGCCCGCGCCGTGCGACGCGCCGATGATCACCGTGAGCTTGGGCACGCGCGCGGTGGCGACCGCCTGCACGAACTTGGCGCCGTCCTTGATGATCCCGCGCTCCTCGACCTGTTTGCCCACCATGAAGCCGGGAATATTCTGCAGGAAGATCAGGGGCAGCCGCCGCTTGGCGCAGAGCTGGACGAAGTGTGCGCCCTTCAGCGACGACTCGGAGAACAGGATGCCGTTGTTCGCGAGAATGCCGACGCGGTGCCCCATCCAGTGGGCGAACCCGCAGACGAGCGTCGTGCCGTAGCGGGCCTTGAACTCCTGGAACTGGCTGCCGTCCACCAACCGAGCCAGCACTTCATGCACGTCGAGCGGCTGCTTGGGGGAGGTCGGCAGCAGCCCGGCGAGATCGCCGGCGGGGTAGCGGGGATCCTCCGGCTCGGCGTCTCGCCGGATCGGCTGGGGCGCGGGCCCCAGGTTGGCGACGATGCTCCGGCAGAGCTCCAGCGCCTCCTCGTCGTCCTCGGCCAGGTAATCACTCACGCCGGACAGACGCGTATGGAGATCGGCGCCGCCCAGCGCCTCGGCGGTGACCTCCTCGCCGGTGGCGGCCTTGACCAGCGGCGGGCCGGCGAGATAGATCGTGCCGGTTCCCTTCACGATCACGTTCTCGTCGCACATGGCCGGCACATAGGCGCCGCCCGCGGTGCACATGCCCATCACCACCGCGATCTGCGGAATCCCGAGCGCGGACATCCGGGCCTGGTTGTAGAAGATGCGACCGAAGTCGTCCTTGTCCGCGAAGACCTCCGACTGCTTCGGCAGGAAGATGCCGCCCGAGTCCACCAGGTAGATCGCCGGCAGGCGGTTCTGCATCGCGATCTCCTGGGCGCGGAGATGTTTCCTGATGCTGAGCGGATAGTAACTGCCGCCCTTCACGGTGGCGTCGTTCGCCACGATCACACAGCCGCGGCCCGAGATGTAACCAATCCCCGCGATGACGCCCGCCGCCGGCACCGGGTCCTCGTACAGGTCCCAGGCCGCGAGGGGGCTCAGCTCCAGCCAGTCGCTGCCCTTGTCGAGCAGGGCGGTGATGCGCTCACGGGCCAGGAGCTTGCCGCGCTTCTTCTGCAGCGCGACCGACTCCGGCGACCCTCCCGATTGGACCTCCTTGAGCCGGGTACGGAGCTCGTCGAGCAGCCCCTCGTGATGGGCGCGATTCCGCTGACACTCCTGAGAGTCGAGCTTCACGGATGATGTGATCATGCGCATCATGGTCGTGCCCTTGTCGCTGTGGCTCTCTCCCGGCCTCATGCTACCCATCCGTCGACATTCACGTGCGAAGGCCCTGAACGAAGGTCACGATCTCCTGCATCGGCGTGCCGGGCCTGAAGACGGCCTGCACGCCCGCCTTCTTGAGGCTCGGGATGTCCTCGTCGGGGACGATGCCGCCGCCGAAGACGGCGATGTCCTCCGCGCCGCGCTCCTTGAGCAGCTCCGTCACGCGCGGGAACAGATAGTTGTGCGCGCCGGAGAGGACGCTTAGCCCGATCGCGTCGACGTCTTCCTGAACGGCCATGTCCACCACCTGCTCGGGCGTCTGGTGGAGGCCGGTATAGATGACCTCCATGCCCGCGTCGCGCAGGGCCCGCGCGACGAGCTTGACGCCTCGATCGTGCCCGTCCAGCCCGGCCTTGCCGATCAACACGCGGATGGGTTTGCCGGCAGAGAGCTTCTTCGCACGGGTTTTGGTCTTTGTAAGAGGCGTCATAGTGTACATCTCACGTCCGAAAATCCGCGTTCCAAGTTTCAGGTTCAAGGTTCCACGTCAGGACCTTCAATTAGTTCTTTCTCCGTCATTCCCGCGCAGGCGGGACTCCATCTCCTCCCCGACACTGGATGCCTGCTTTCGCAGGCATGACGGAGAAGAGCAGAGCGATCATGCCGCCTGAAGTAAATATTTTCCTTCTCCGTCCTTCCGGACGCGGCCCATCTGGATCTTGGGGTCGTGCTCGAACAGGAGGAGCCATTGCTGCTCGAAGGCCTTGTCCAGTATCCGTCGCTTCGCCTCGAGGGTCTGCAGCGGAAAGAGGTCGTAGCCCATGATGTAGGGCAGGGGGAGGTGCGAGACCGTCGGGATGAGATCGCCGAGATAGAACGCGATCTTCCCCTCCGACTCGATCTTCACGCCCTGGTGGTGACGCGTGTGGCCGTCGGTCACGACGACCGAGATGCCGGGGAGAATCTCCGTCTCCCCATCCAGGAGCTCCCAACGATCATGGTCGGCGACCGGGACGATGTTTTCCGGCCGGTAGCTGGCCTTCGTGCGCTCGCTCGGATGGACCCCGTCTTCGAATTCCCCGGCTTGGATGAGATACTTGGCACGCGGAAAAGCCGGTTTGAGCTTGCCGTCCTCTCCCTTCATCGTGTTCCCACCGGCGTGGTCGAAATGCAGGTGTGTGTTAATCACCATGTCGATGTCGGCCGGCTCGATCCCGACCGCTTTCAACGACTCCTGGAGGGTGGGCCTGCGCTCCACCGCAAACATCTTCCGGAACTTCTCGTCCTGCTTGCCGCCCAGCCCCGTATCCACCAGAATGTTCTTGCCGTGGGCGCGGATCAGGAGGCAGTTCAGGGCGAGCTCGATGCGGTTCTGCTCGTCCGCCGGGCAGCACCGCTCCCAGAGCACCTTCGGCACCACGCCAAACATGGCGCCGCCGTCCAATCGGAATCGCCCATCGACCACCGGATAGATTTCAAATTGACCAAACTTCATAATCTAACCTTTATCTGAAAAACTTTTTTAGCTCAATCGCAGCGCCCGCGGGTCCTGTCACGGTGAGCAGCCCAACCGTGCTCGCTCGACCCATCCCCATGGCCCGTTGCATCGTGAAGAGCCACGGGCACCCCGGCCCT
>JBFKNO010000211.1:0-5378 GCA_041629275.1 Nitrospiraceae bacterium | reverse complement strand
TCGTCGGCGCCCCCGCCCCTCGCCTTGAGGAGGGCGGCGGAAAAAATTCGTTCGGCACGCGCGTAGTCTCTCGCCGTCAACGCCCGCTGTCCCGCAGCCATGGCCGACTCCCAGCTCTCCTGTACGCAAGACCCGGCCGCAAGCACCGACACCACCAAGACGATCGCGTGCCACCGAGCTGTGTTCGTCTGATGGACTTGATGTTCGGCGGACTTCATGGTGGCTTGTGCGTGCTCGTTCCGTCTCTCTCGCGGCCCATTCCGTCATTCCCGCGTTCCACTCTGTCATTCCCGCGGAAGCGGGAATCCATCCTTTCCACTACGGAAGAGAGAGAAAGATGGATCCCCGCTAAAAACCGCGGGGATGACAGAACCCCTCACTCCTCACTTCTCTTTCCGATCCGCCTGACCAGCTCTTCCGCCGGGTACGTCACGATCTCCGCGAGGGTGGGATGGTAATGCGGCATGCGCAGCATGTCGTGCACCGTCCCCCTGTAATAGAGGACGGCGACCAATTCGTGAATCAGCTCGCCCGCCTCCGGGCCGACGATGTGGGCGCCGATCACCTCGCCGCTCTCCGGCCGGCAGATCAGCTTCACGTGACCGCGCGTGGCGCCCAGGATGATCGATTTCCCGTGATCGTGGAACGGATGGGAAGCCGACAGGTAGGGAATCTGCCGGGCTCGGCAGTCCTTCTCACTCAGACCCAAGCTGGCGACTTGGGGATCCGTGAAAATGACCTCGAGCCTGAGCCGGTCGTCCAGTCGTTCCGGCGACGCTTTCGCGCGCAGCACGTTGCGCGCGGCGATCTCCCCCTGTTGGACCGCGATGTGGACGATGTCGTGGAGCCCGGTGACATCCCCCACGGCGAAGATGTGCGGCTGGCTCGTCCGCATGTCGTCACCGACCACGATCCGCCCCGCCTTCGTGCCCACCCCGGCCGCCGCCAGGTTCAAACCGTCGATGTTCGGCCGCCGCCCCAAGGCCTGCAGGACAACCTGCCCCGCAGCCCGCATCTCCCGCCCCTCCTGTGCGAAGAAGGCCACCCGTTGCTCACCTTCGCGCGCCACCCGGAGCAGTCGCGTGCCGAGGTGCAGCGTCACGCCCTCATCCCGGAATTGCGCCTCGACCGGGAGCACGAGATCTTCGTCGAGGTGCGAGAGCACGTGCGGGCTGCGCTGGAGGAGCGTCACGCTCGTGCCGATCCTGGCGAAGAACTGTCCCAGCTCGAGCGCGACGGCCCCGCCGCCCAGCACCAAGAGCGACCGCGGCCGATCCCGCAGCTCGAGCAGGTCGTCACTGGTGAGATACCCCGCCTCCTCCAACCCGGGGATCGGAAGCCGGGAGGGAACCGAACCCGTTGCGACCACGAAGGCCTTGGCGTTAAGAATACGGCCGCCTACCGCGACTTCGTGCGCCGACACGAACGCGGCGCGATCCTCGTAGAGGGTGTACTGCGGAGCGCGCAGCGAGCTGATCCGATCCTCGGCGAATTCGCGGACCAGGCGCGCCTTTCGATCGACGATCGCGCCCAGGTCCGCCTCGGCCCGGACGGCCACGAGGCCGAACTCCGCCGCGCGTCGCATGTGAGCCATCAGCTCGGATGAACGGAGAATCGTCTTGGAGGGCATGCACCCGCGCAGGATGCACAGGCCGCCGAGCGGTCCGTGGTCGACGATCCCGACATCGGCGCCCGCCTCGGTGGCGGTCCGCGCTGCCGCGTAGCCCGCGGAGCCGCCCCCGATGACCAGGAGGTCATGGGCCATGTCCACACCCGGCGCTCATGGGACGGTTGTAGCCAATTCGGTCACCCGGCCGCAAGGGCGGCACCGGCCGGGCCTGGTTCTGCGGCCGACGGGCAATGTGAACCCCGCGATAATAGGGGCGGTCAGGGTCTCGAGGGCCCTTTGCTACAATTGAGCATTGGTCCCTTGCCGAAGACCGAGCGCCGTCTTCCCCGCGATTCTGGAACCATCCTCCCGTCAAAGCGTTCCGAGGCCTGGACCGCCCGGAACCGATCGGTTATGTGGATGCCGGACTGGAAGAACACCCTGCTGAACATCGTCCATGTTCTGTGGCCGGAGACGATCCGCCGCAAGATCATCGCGTTCGCGCTCCTCGCCACGATGATCCCCTCGCTGACCATGGGCTGGCTGTCCTATGCCCAGCACAAGCAGATCCTCGTGGAAAAAACGTCGGCGGAGCTGCGCAACGCCACGGCTCACCTTGCGGGAGAGCTGAATCTCTGGCTGCGGGAGCGGCGGCACGAGGCCAAGGTCTTCTCCAATTCCTACGAGGTGACCGAGAACCTCGAGAAGAGCCTGACGAGACGGGGCCGGGCCGCCGCCGTCCGCCGCTTGCAGGAGTACCTGAAGTCGGTCCGCGTGAAGTTTGCCGACTACGAGGAGCTCCTGGTCGTCGACGGCAAGCTCCGCGTCATCGCGACCAGCGCGCGGAAGCCTAGCGCAGTGCACCTGCCCTCCAACTGGTTCGGCCTGGCTCGGGCCGATGCGCCCATCGTAGGCGACCCCCACTGGGACGACAGCCGCCAGCGCGGCGTGATCGATCTCGGGGTCCCCGTCCGCACCTCCAACGGCAGCCTGCTGGGCCTGCTGATCGCCAAGTTGAATTTCCGGACGCTGAAACGGGCACTCGAGACCCACAAGGTGAACGAGATCGGCCGGCTCTACGTGATGGGGGCGGACGGCTCCGTGGTGCTGTCGTCCCGGCCCCTTCCGGAGGCGTTCTTGAAGACCAAGCTGGCCGGCGACACGGCGCGCACGCTCTTCGAGCACGAAGGGAGCGCCCGGGTCTACAGCAATTACGATGACACCAGCGTGATTGGCATGCTCGTGCCCGTCCACTTCCTCGGCTGGGGGGTGGTGGCGGAGATCGATCAGGATCACGCATTCGCGCAGTCCACCAAGAGCCGGAACCTCACCTTGCTGATCGTGGCCTGCCTGGTCGTCGGTATCGGCTCGATGGCCTACCTGTTGGGTCTCACCATCGTGCGGCCCGTGACCCGCCTGACCGACGGGGCGGCCAAAGTCGCGGCCGGGGACCTGGACGTCGACCTCCCCGTCGTGGGAGGGGGCGAGGTCGGCTACCTGACCCAGGTGTTCAACAATATGGTCGCACGCCTCCGACAGGGCCGGCAGGAGCTGGCGGCGATCAACATGGCATTGAGCGAGAAGAATACCGATCTCGAGCGGCTGTCCGTGACGGACAGCCTCACGGGTTTGTATAACCGCAAGCACCTCATGGAGACGCTCACGCGCGAAGCCAGCCGGGCGCGCCGTCATCGGCACTCGTTCTCCATCATCATGATCGATATCGACCACTTCAAGAACTATAATGACACCCACGGTCACGTGGCCGGCGACCGCGTGTTGATCAAGGTGTCGTCTCTGTTTCGTGAGGTGCTCAGGGCGGTGGACTACGTCGCCCGGTACGGGGGGGAGGAATTTCTCCTCGTGCTGCCCGAGACCGGCATCGAGGAGGCGGTACGGGTCGCGGAACGCATCCGCGCGCGCGTGGCGAAACAGACCGGCGCCGATCCTGAGCTGGCATCCTCGGTGACGCTCAGCATGGGCGTGTCCTGTTTCCCAAGCCACGGGGACACGCCGGTCGCGGCGGTCATGAGCGCCGATTCGGCGCTCTACGAGGCCAAACGCGCCGGCCGCAACCGCGTGAAGGCCGCCAGCGGCAAGCCGAAGAAGCGCGCGCCCGCGCGGTTACCGAGCGCCCACTAGACTGTAGTACACCCAGCCGACCTCGCCGCTTCCGTTCTGCACCCGAACCCACTTGCCGCGATACGAATGCCCGATGAGGGGATCGCCCGCCCTGAGACGAATCATGACCTGCGAATTCAAGGTGGGCTCCTTGCGGAGATTGCTCGCGTCCTGCGCTTTCAGTCGAATCGGCAGCGTGAAGGGAATCTCCCCGGGCAACAGAGGCAGGTCCTGACGGCTCAGGCTTTGCTCCTGGCTCTCCCGGATCAAGCTCTTGGCCTGCCCCGACAAGTACAGCGCGCCGCCGAAGTTCTGCTTCTTGAACTCCTCGGCTCCGAGCTTCAGGAGCTCCGCCGCGCGCACGTATTTCGGATCACCGGTGACCTGCGGGGACTTGGTTCGGAGCGCTTTGAGGGCGATCTCGGCTTCGGCCAGGTTTGACGCCGCCTCAGCCTTGCTCTCGAGACTGCGGAGCTTGGCTTTCGCGCGGACGACTTCCAGGATGGCTTCTTCGAGCCGACTGTTCAGGTCGCCGAGTTGGGCTTCCTTCTCGAGCAAGAGCAGGTGCAGCTTGGCCAGCTTCTCCTCCAGATCACGGCCCAACGTCACCTGCTGGCCGAGCGACTTCTCAATCAGTGCCTGGCGCTCCCGCAATTCGCGGTGCTGCTTCTCCAGGGTCAACCGCGAGGCCCGCTCCGACTTCAGGCCCTGCTCGCTCTCGGAGAGCGAGCTGGTGCCCCGCATCATCCCCTCACAGCCCGACAACATCAGGCTGGCGCCCAAAAGGGTCAGGAGCAGAGGGTGTCGCGTGCGCGTCATGTGGTGGTGGCAAGCTGCTGGCTGTGGGAGCTCCGCCTGTGGAATTCTAGCAGACGCCCGCAAACGCGACGAAACGCATTCGTAAATAGCGCCGGGCTCAGGGCGGGTCCCGCACGAAGGTCCAGGAGCCAAAGGTCGCCGCTTGCCCGTGCTTGCGGCCGGCTTCGTCGACCACCCTCCAGACCAGTGCACGGTCCACCAGGAATCGCCGCCCCGTGGCGGAGATGCGGACGCCGCGGTAGTCCTCGATGAACCCCCGCTCCTCGGCCTGCGCCAGCATGCGCGCGCGCTCCGCCTGATCGGGGGGCTCCGCGGTCATCCGGGACGGCGTCCGCGTGAACTGATCCCAGGTCATCTCCCAGAGATCCAGCGCGGCTCGATTGCCGAAGTTCAGCACAGGGTCGTCTTCCAGACCGTGGGAGACGACAACGAAGGGCGCTTCAAAGAGCGCACGCGCTTGCTCCTCCGGTGTCCCCGCCGGCTCCAGCAGGTCGTGCTTCGTCCAGTGCCGGTAGCTCTCCAGCAGCAGGCGGCACCACTGCTGAACCCCGGCCTCTTTCCATGGCTCTCGCATGGCGGACCGTTACGAACGTCTCGTCTCTCTCAGAGCCGGGCGGGTGCCACCCGAGCCTGGCCGCGCAGAGGCAGCCGGGGCGGGGGGCGCGCCCGTCAGTGCGAATCGCGGAGGTTCGGGCCCCGCACTTGCCGAGCAGCCGCGGTCGGTCCCGTTGCTCTTCCACTGCAACGGGACCGGACGGCGAGGACTGTTTGAAGCTGCGTGCCCGTCAGGTCGCACGCAGCGAGATCCGCAGCCGAGCGCCTGCGAGGC
>JBFKNO010000210.1:0-5425 GCA_041629275.1 Nitrospiraceae bacterium | reverse complement strand
GTCGGCCAGGGCCTGTTCGGGCTCCGAATCGCGATTTTCTTTACAAAGGCCATGCCCTTTCATACACTGACGTCGTCGTCTCGCACAACGGATGGGCCGCATGTCGACAGCCCTGCACTTCGGATGGTCGCGCTCGCTTCTCCTGCTCCTCGCCTCCCTCTCCATCACCGCGGTGCCGCACGCCAGGGCGGAGTATGCCGTGGAAGTGCCGGCCTTGGCCGTGAGCAGCCCCTCGCCCGAGGCCCCGGGCGTGTTTACCGTGAAGGTGATTTGGTGGGACCAGAAACCGGACCCGGACCCCGTCCGGCTTCAATGGAAGAATGGGTTCATCAATGCGTTCGAGTATGGGCAGATTCGCTCGCGGTGGGACAATCGCTCCGCAACCGTGAAGGCCTTTCTCTACGCCGTCGAGCGGACGCCGGACGTCCACCATACCGGCACCGTGAACGTGCAGGGCGTCGGTTACGGTTCGACCTGGTTGGGTGGGTCGAGCGCCGGCGCGGCCATGGCCGTCGGCTTCATCGCGCTCTTCAAGCAGGACACGATCAAACGGGGCGTGGCTCTCACGGGCACCCTGGAGAAGGGAGGGCGGATCGGGCAGGTGGGGGGCATCGCCGGCAAGGTCCGCGCGGCCGCGCGTGAAGGCTACCACACAATTCTGATCCCGGCCGGCCAGCTCAACGATCCTCGCTGGCAGCTCGGGAGCCTGGCCCTCGAGCTGAATGTCACGGTGAAGGAAGTTTCCTACATCGAAGAGGCCTATGCGCTGATGACCACCGGCACCCTCTGACCGCCGCGGCGTCGCCCGCCCATCCCTACGATTCCTCCATTGTCCGACCCGATCCGACGCCCTCCAGGATGCCTTCGAATTGTGCCTCTGTGAGCCCATGCATCCCCAGGTTCAAGCGCCGCGTGAGCTCGGCACGGTCTGGAACCCCGAGCACCCGCGTTAGCAGCGTGAGGCTCTCGTGGGCTGATGAGTCCCAGAGTCGAATGGGGCGCATGCGGACGAATCCATACCACGCCTCCGCGCGGACCTCGTCCCGAAGCAAGTCATCGAGGTCGCCGAACGCGCGGACCTCCGACGTGATCTCAAACTCCACCCGCAGCCCCTCTTTCACGACGTAGACCAAGCCATGGGCCTGCTTCGGGAGGAGGTGCCGGAGGTTCTCTTTGATGAGAGCAGTCCGCAGCCCCCAGATCCCATGCTCGAGCTGGACCTGAACGCTCTCGGCCGCGCTGCGCCCCGTTGTCGGTCCGGCGACGAACAAAAAATGCCGCGGCCTCGCGGCGTCGTCCTCCACCGTCATCGAGGTGCGCATGCGTTGTGCAGCCAGACGCCTTCCCTTGGTCGGGCGAGCCCGCCCGGCGGCCGAGCTCGGTCAGCCTGGGCCGCGTGAAGCCTTCCGCGGCATGACCACTCGGCCGGGGCACCGCGCAGAGAGCTGGGAGCTGCGAAGGTCGTGGGAGGAGGAAGTAGGTGCGATCGACTAGGTCCGGGAAAAATCGTCGTTGTCGTCGAGAACCTCGTCCGTTTTGTCCAAGAGGTCGATGTCGTCATCGTCGGCGTCCTCGATGGCCAGCTCATCCTGAATCTCGTCCCCCGTGTCCTCGTCAAGATTGAGCTCCTCGTCGAGGCCCTCCCGTTCAACGCTCGACTCCCGACGGACGCCACCTCGCGTCTGACCCAGCGCCTCCTCCACGATTCCAACCGAGGCTGGAGCGACAGCCGCTGCCGCCTTGGCGGCTGGTTTCCGACCGGTCGCCTTTCTTGCCGGCGCCTGTTTCTTGGCCGCGGGCTTCGCCTTGCGCGTGGAGACCTTCTTCTTCGCTGCGCCCTTGGCCTTTTTGCCTTTCTTCGCTTTTTTCATTTTCTTCGCCTTGGACTTGCGCGCCGCCTTGCTCTTCTTTTTCTGCGCGGACTTCTTTTTCGCCGCCTTTTTCTTGGCCGCTTTCTTCTTCGCGGCTTTCTTCTTTGCCTTCTTCTTCTTCGCCATCGCCCCCTCCTCAGTTGTGCACGTGCGGGACCACGCAACGAGTGCCGCCACCATTAGCACAATCGTTCCCTGCTTGCAAGAAGCCACCTGGCCCGGAAGATGTCTGGTGAAACACAAAGCGGGCGGTCAGTTTGCGGGCGGGCACCTCGACACGATCGCAGGGGGAAGACCCACCCGGGAAGGCCCCCAACTTCAGCGGAAAGCGCCGCTCGGGGGACGAGGGCGTCGATTCGTATCTTTTTTGCTGCAGGCCGGGATTACGGCTCGACCCAGACGTCGACGAACGTCGGCAGGCTATCGGCGCCCTTCACCGTGTCGGCCCCCGCCATGTCGGTCACCTGGAGCTCGAAACGCAGGAGGCGGGCCGTCGACACCTTTGGCGCGACAAACCGGGGGCGAGGCGTATTCGGGTCCAGCAGCGAGACCTTGTTGCCGCGGACCTGGCGCCATTGATAGCGAAGCGGATCCCCGTCAGGATCCAGGCTTCTGGTTCCGTCCATTACCACCGTCTGGCCGGATGCCACGCGGCGCTCAGGACCCGCATCCGCCGTGGGCCACCCGTTGGCCTCGGCCCGCGACGTGACGATGACCTCCAACCTTCCCTGCTTGCCCCGGTTGGTCACGGTGATCGTGGCGCGCCCGTTCCCGGCGACGCGCAGGAGTCCGTTGGGGAGCATGGTGACCACGCGGTCGTCCGACGAGGCATAGGTGCTCCCCGCGGAGTCGCCCGCGACTCTGCGTAAGACCCCGTCGCCGAATTGCGCCACCACCGGCACCTCCATCACCCGTCCGATTGTCCCCAGTCGCCAGGGCTTTTCCGCCTCGAACTCGATCCTGGCAATGCCCGCGACCGGCTGGGCCCGCACCAGCACCTCATCGAACTCTTCCCGCGCGCCCAAACGACCGCTGGTGACTTCGGCAACCGCCAGCAGGCGCATCGTGCCGACGGCCTCGGGCGGAATGCTCAGGAGTCCCCCGTAAGGTGGATTGGAGGAGACGGTCGCGACCAGCGCCGGCGTGGCATGTTGCGAGCCCAGGGGTTCTTCTCGCTCCGCGTACCAGTAATACCGAACCTGGCGCACCCCGTGCTCCGACCCCAGGTCTACACTGACGGGAATGGGTTGCCCCGGCTGGACGACGGCCATGTTTTCAGGACGTTCGATCGAGAAGGCGGACCCACGGCCCGGAGCGCCGCACAGGAGCAGGCCGACGACGAGCGCCAGGCTTAGCGTGCGTGGAGGCATTGAGCGCGGCATTCGGCTCACCCGACGAGAGCTGGGGGAGTATAGCAGGTGCACGGCTCGAGATTCATGCCCTGTCCCCCTTTGCCCCTTGTTTCCCGCGATTCCTTTTGTGTAGGCTCTCCCGCCAATGTCTTTCGCCTCGGGGCAACAGGTGACGACTCACCGCATCACCGCCAGACATCCCTCGCTCGTCTCCCTCAGCCGGGAGCTGGCGCAGCATCCCGTCAACCGCAACGAGTTTTTCCGGCGCTTTCGCGAGGAGCGGCTGACGCGGCCGCGCCTGCAACGGTTCATCGGACAATACCATTATTTCTGCAAGCACTTCGTGAAGGTCCTGGAAGGCTTGCTCTACCGGACGCCCCTCGATCAGCTCGACATGCGCGTGGAGCTGACGCGGACGCTCTACTCGGAATTGGGCAACGGGGATCCCGAGCAGGCGCATCTCACGCTGCTGAACCGCTTCGCGGCGAGGCTCGATCTCGACGACACGGCGCTCAGGCAGACCGAGCCGGTCGCCTGCGTCCGGGACTACCTGCGCAGGCTTCAGGAGCTGTTTCTGGAATCCGACTACCTGACCGCCTTGGGGGCGGAGCTGGCCGTCGAGGTCACCGCGGCATCGGAATTTCAGTATCTGTATCCAGGCCTGCAGCAATATACCTGGTTTCGCGAAGAAGACCTCGCATTCTTCAAGCTCCACGTCGAAGAGGAGTTGTGCCACGGAGATTGGCTGCTGGATGCGGTCGAACGAACGGCCCGCTCGGCCAACGACTACGAGCGCGTCGCGGGCGGCGCGCGACGCACGGCGGATGCCTGGCATGCGTTCTGGCTCGGGCTGCACGAAGAGGTCTTCACGCCTGCGCAAAGCCATCCGGTGGAGAAGCCATGAGACCGACCGCCGCCGTCCGGCCGCCGCTCGAGCTGACCGAGGACATCCTGCGCCTCCGCGCCTGGCGCATGCCGGACATGGTCGCCTACCAGCACGGCAGCGACGAGTGGTGGGTGGCGCCGCTGGACGACAACCTTCCGCTGGTTCGTCTCAACCGCGCCGGCTTCGAGCTCTTGACCTCGATGGACGGGCATAGCACCGTCGCGTCCCTCCTGAAAAAGTTCGGCAGCTGGGTGTGCGGGCCAGACGGCGAGAACGGGCGTGTCTGTCTGGAACGCTGGTCTCTACCCAATTACTCCCTGTGCTATTTCGGGACGGAGCCGCCGGGAGGACACCGGCACAAGGCCAAGTGGGACATCCTCCTCCAGGAGATCCGCGAAGGGTGGTCCGGCCAGGAGGGATTTGAAGGAGAGGACCACCTTCAGGACTTTCACGTCCACGAGCTGAAGGAAAGCGACCAGGACGACGGCCATTTCGATGTGATCGAAACCACCGTCTCCCACTTGTTCCGCGAGCCGAGCGAGGCCCTGGGCGGACTCACTTACGGCCGGCAGCTCATGCGGCAACTTCGCCGGTTCGGCTGGTTCCAGCCGAAGCCCAAGACGATCGTGGAGGTCGGGGGCGGGCTCGGCTACGTCGCCCGCGAGCTGGGGAAGGAGCTGCTCCCTTTCGAGAAGCAGGGTATTGCCTATGTCACCTTGGATGTCACCCGGCCGTTCTTGACCCGTCAGATCAACCGGGCGCGGCAAGGGGACTGGCGCTGCCACGGAACCCAGGCCAACGGGGAATGGCTTCCGCTCAAGACCGGCTCAGTCGATCTCCTGATCGACAATGAGAACATGGCCGATATGACCCCCGTGCAGCTCCTCGGCCAGGAGATCAGGGAGGGCAAGGGAAACACGCCGCAACACCAGGAAGCCCTCGACTGGATTCGCCGGCTTCGCCTGCCCCTCGATGCCGGCCTCCCGGAGTCGGCGATGTTTAACTTGGGGCCCATCCGATTTCTGGCGGAGGTCTGGCGCGTGCTCAAGCCGGGCGGCCGCGCCATCCTGGTGGAATTCGGCATCGAGGAAGGCTGGCCGGCTCCCGTGAAACTGCCGGGGCACACGGAATACGAGGTCCAGTACACGCATCTCCGGCACGCCGCCCGGTGGCTGGGCTTCGAGGAGCAGTACCTCACCCTGCCCCAATTGCTGCTCATCGATCCCAAGACGCGCGTCCTCTGCACCGGGGCCGTCTACACGATCCAGCGCTTCTGCGAGGCGCTGGGCAAGCCCTTTACCATCCGGGCCTACACC
>JBFKNO010000209.1:0-5426 GCA_041629275.1 Nitrospiraceae bacterium | reverse complement strand
GCGGCCGCCGGCTGGCGGCCGCCGCGCCCTTGTCCGCTCTGCGCGAGCGCGCGGCAGCCGAGCTACGCCGGCTGCCGAAGCCGCTTCAGGAGCTGGAGGAGGGAGCCACGATGACGGTCGAGATTTCGAAGTCGCTGCGCGCGCTCGCCGACTCGGTCAACCATCATCACTGAGTCCCTAAAACGGCGCAGGCCCGCGTGCCCAACGCAAATAGACCGTCCGGCTCCGTCCCTCGGTGACGCGGACGCCTTTCTGCTCCACGCGGTCGCCTCGGCTGACGCCCTCGATGCGGTAGGTGCCGGCGGGGAGATCGACAAAGAGCCAGGGGCCGCTGACCTGCTCGCTCGGAATGTCCACCCGGACCGTCCCGCTGTCGTTCGTGATCGTCACGCCGACCTTGCTCAGGTAGGCCTTCGGTCCGGCCACGAAAATCACCTTCAACGGAAAGGGTGGGTACTCCGCCTGGCGCTCTTCCAGGCCCACCCCGGCGCTGAAGTAGCGAATGCCTCCCGAGCGATGAACGGGAATCGTCGTCTTGAACGTCGCCCCCGCCCCCTCTCCCGTCAGCTCGATCGCATCACCGGAGGGGAGGAGGGTGGCAGTGGTCGCGGCGTCCCCGCTCGGCGCCAGCGCCAGGCAGGCGAACATGATCCCGGTGATGGCAAGAGCGAGGGGCTCCCGCCCTTGCCAGGTCCACCGGAGTAGTCGGTTCCTTGAAGCACGGATGGGCGCGTCAACGGTCATCGTCAAGCCTCCATTGTTCGCAGTGTAAAGCAGCTACGGTCTTCGCGGCGCCTGCGCTCCGCAGAGGAGCCCAGGGGGCTCGTCGGTGGTGACAAACACCACAG
Source organism: Nitrospiraceae bacterium (assembly GCA_041629275.1). GTDB lineage: Bacteria > Nitrospirota > Nitrospiria > Nitrospirales > Nitrospiraceae > JBFGRM01. The sequence continues at coordinate 4,578 of JBFKNO010000209.1, read as the reverse complement.
TCTCCACCTTGCGCTTGATGCAAAACGCCGCATGCGTTGGGTCGCTCTATATATATGCTGTTTGGAGGTCACTTGTGAAGGCCCTTGGCGACCGCATTGGCGGCCATCCTGCCGAGGGCTGCGATCCCAACCCGGCGCGCAGGTGACAGGCACATGGGATGCATCTTCGAGGCCAGAATCTCGTGACCCTCGGCGAAGGCAGGCACAGGAGACAAACAATGAAAGTCTTGTGCGCGATTGATGGTTCCCAGTTCTCCCAGTGGAGCACGGACGCGCTCGGTGCGCTTGCAAGCCACCCTCCGAAAACCCTGGTGCTGCTCCACGTGCTCGACACGGGACGGCTTCGAGCCAGGGGGAAGCGCGAGCGAGTCGACCTGACGCGCTCCTTGTCAGCCGTGCAGCGGGAGGGCGCGCAGCTCCTTCGCCACATGGCCCAGGAGGCACGCAGGGCAATGGGGCAGCCCGCCGATGCCCCCTCCACGAAAATCGAGACGGTCCTCGCCCAGGGCCTGGCCGCCCCAACCATCGTGCGCCAGGCGGCGAGGCGGCGAGCGGATCTGGTGGTCCTGGGATCGCGCGGGCTGAGCGACATCAGCGGCTTTCTCCTTGGCAGCGTATCCCGTGAGGTCGTGGCCCAGGCCCGGTGCCCGGTGCTGGTCATCAAGCGCCCATTGGGGGAGTCCCCCCGCGTGGCGCTTGCCATGGATGAATCCAAGCCTGCACGAGGGGCGGCCGAGTTCCTGCGCGCCTGCCTGCTGGGGGAGGAGACCCAGTTGACGGTGCTCTCCGTGGTCCCGCCCGTCGTCACGGATATTGCCGCGCGCGTCCTGCCGCCAGATCAGATCGAGCGGTTGCAAAAGCCGGCGCAGGAGGAAGGCAAACAGCTCCTGGCGAAGTGGCGCCAGACATTCCTCAAGGACGGCTGCGCGGTCTCCACCGAAATGCTCACGGGCCACCCGAGCCAGACCCTCATCGCACACCTCGAGCGTACCCATCCCGACCTCGTGATCGTGGGGTCCCGCGGGCTGACGGGCACCGAACGGCTCCAGCTCGGCAGTGTCTCGGAAGCTCTCGTCAAATACGCGCCGTGCTCCGTCTTGGTCGTCAAGGGTCGCCGGACGTAAGCTCCATGCGTCTGGCGCTCTTCCCGGGCTTGTTCCTGCTGGCGATGGGCTGCGCGGGCGCTCAGCCCGAGCTGTGGCCTCCGGCGCCCGGCTCTCCCTCGCACGACATCATCGTCTCCGTCGATAGTTGGCACGCCGTCATCGCCGTCGAAAAAGAAAGTGCCGAGGGACGAGGACTGAGGACTGAGAGGTCAGAAACAAATGTTCCCTCTCAGTCCTCAGCACTCAGTCCTCCGAACTTCCTTTACGAGGAATGGAGCTATGCCGAGCAGGCCTGGTACTTGGAAGGCCGACAGGGCTTCACGGGCGTGCTGCGCGCACTGTTCTGGCCGTCCGACGGGGTTGTCGAGGTCGGGACCCACAATCGCCCGTGGAGCGAGCGGACACCCGACCCGCCGGCGGAGCAGTTTCGGTTCACATTGTCGGCCGAGGGCTACCTCAGGCTCCGCGCATTTCTCGAGGGCAGCCGCCGCTCCGCCACGCCGTTGCGCGCCGGGGCCGGCAGCGCGTTCTATCCCGCGCGGCGAGCCTATTCGCTCTTCCATCAGTGTCATCAGTACGCCGCGCATGCGCTGCGTTCTGCCGGCTTGCCCGTGTCGCCCCTGTGGGCGCTGACACGAAGCCTGTTCGTCGCGCAGCTCCGCCGGGCAGAGGGAATGGCCGATCAGCAAAGCCGGCATGAGGAGTCCCGGGTGACTCATCGGGGAATCCTTTCCGAAGAAAGGCACCTCAGATAAACGATCCCGAAATCGCGCCGCTGCTTCGAGATCCTGCCCGCCTGTGTTTTCTTTTCTGGTCATGGCCGGGGCGCCCGTGATCGCGCGTCAGGCGGCGCCGGCCTTGGCTTGGCCATCGTCAAGGAGATCGTGCAGGCACACGGCGGCCGTGTGGAGGTCCAGAGCCAGGTGGGGAAGGGGTCCTCGTTCTGGGTCATCCTTCCTATCATGGACGGCCAGCCCGATTCATCGAACCGTCCGTAACGCCTCACACAGCGGCGGCCTGCGCAGTCAGCCTGGCTCACTGACCCATGCCTACGCCTGTCGCCCCCCTCGCGTCTTTTCTATCTTGGCGAACTCCTCCAGAAGCCGACGCTCCTCCGGGGTCAGGTCCGTCGGGGTTGTCGCCTCGACCACGACAAACAGGTCGCCTTTGCTCTTGCCGCCGAGCCTCGGCATGCCTTTGCCGTGCAGCCGCAGGGCCGTCCCGCTTTGAATGCCGGGAGGAATCGTGACCTGCAGGTGATCGCCGCTGAGGGAGGCGACACGAACCTTGCTCCCGAGCGCCGCATCCGTGAAGGGGATACGGCTCACCGTATAGAGATCGGGGCCGTGTCGTTCGAAGACCGGATGGGGACGGAGATGGATTCGGATCAACAGATCCCCAGGCGGCCCGCCATTCGCATTCGCTTCCCCCTGTCCCGCAAGGCGAATGATCATGCCGTCGTCCACGCCAGGCGGGATCTGAACCTTCAGCGTCCTGGGCGCGAACCGGTACCCCTGCCCCCGACAGCCCGAACAGGGATGCTCCAGGATCTGGCCGCGACCCCGGCAGCGGTCGCAGGGCGTGAGCGTGACCATCTGCATACCCCGGCTCGTTTTCACCTCCTGTTTCTGTCCGGACCCGCCGCACTGCGCGCACTTCGTGACCTTGCTGCCGGGCTCGGCTCCGCTTCCCCCGCACTGACCACACTTTTCCGAGCGGGTCACCTGGACATGACGGTCCCCGCCCCTCGCCGCCTCCTCGAGCGTGAGGTCGAGGTCATAGCGAAGATCCACGCCGCGCCCCATCCCGAATCCGGGACGCGTGCGGCGGCCGAAGAAGTCACCGAAGATGCCCGACAAATCGTCGAATCGACCACCGAAGAAATCACCGAACTGAAAATCACGGAAGAGATCCTCGTGGGACCACCGTTGCTCGACACCAATGTGACCGGCCGTGTCATATTCGCGGCGCTTGGCGTCGTCCGACAAGACTGCATAGGCTTCGGCGATCTCCTTGAATTTCTCCTCCGCGTCCGGCGATTTGTTGCGATCCGGGTGGTATTGCAAGGCGAGCTGTCGATACGCCTGCTTGATCTGGTCGCGCGTCGCGGACCGATCGACGCCGAGAACCTCATAGTAATCACGTTTCTTCGTTACGGGCATATCAACGTTCCAGGTTCCAGGTGTCACATTCCGGGTCCCATGTGCCGCGCCCCAGGTCCTTTTCTTTTTCTGTCATGCCCGCGAAGCCTGCCCCGGCAAGTCTCAAGCCGGGGGCGGGCATCCATTTGTTTTGCGATGCCTGGATTCCTGCTTTTGCAGGAATGACGGAAAGATGAGTCCTCAGACATGAAACCTGGAATCTCGAATTTCTTCTAGATGATTCCCGCTGCCTGCACGATTGGTCTGATGGCGTTGAGGACCCGATCATGGCACGCGCCGTTCGAGCCCAGCAGCCCCCTCCGGTTCTTGAGGTCGGCCCGTCCATAGACAATTGGATCTCCGGCGAGGTCCGTCATCCTGCCTCCAGCTCCGCTCAGCACGGCTTCCGGCCCGCATGAGTCCCACGCGCTCGTGTAGGGAGAGGGATCCAGATACAGGTCGGCCCGGCGTTCCGCCACCAGCCCGATTTTCAGGCCGACGCTCCCGCAAGGAATCTCCTGCGCGATGCCGAGGCGCGTCCGCAGCTCGGTGAGCAAGGGATGCCGATGCGACCGCGACAAGGCTAGACGCAATGACCCTGGCTCCGTAATCGAGGAGACCGAGAGTCGCGTCCGTCGTCCGTCCTCCTCCAGCCAGGCCTCCCGCCCTGCAACGCCGGAGTAAAGTGAACCCGTCACGGGTCGATAGACGACGCCGACGCTGGCGCGGCCGTTGATGGCCAGACCGATCATCACTGAAAATTCTCCGTTGCGTGATACAAATTCCTTGGTTCCGTCCAATGGATCGACGTACCAGACACGGCCCTCGTGCCCGATGTGCGAGGCCGCATCCTCTTCAGAGACTACCGCATCGTCCGAAAAGGCTTTTCGAAGTCCCTCGACGATCAAGTGACTGGCCCGGAGGTCCGCCTCCGTCACCGGACCGGCCTTGCCCTTGGACGCGACGGAGAAATCCGTCGCATAGATCTTCAAGATGACCTCGCCGGCCTCCCGCGCCAAGCGACTGGCCGTCTCGAGCTCGTGCCGGTAATCAGCCATCAACACTCCTCTGATGTTCAACACTCAGGAGAGACGTACGAGATTCCAAGTTCCCTCGTTCTAGGCTAGTTTCTGAGGATCTTCCATCCGTCATCCCCGCGTAATCCCTGCTTTCGCAGGGAGGGAGCCATCTTCCCGAGGCTTCTTTCGGGCCCGCTGAAAAGGGCTGACGCCCCCTGGATTCCTGCTTTCGCAGGAATGACGGAACGAAGATTCTGCTTCTCGTTCCGCCTCACGTCTCTGCTATGCGACCGGATATTTCCCCTTGGCCAG
>JBFKNO010000208.1:0-5448 GCA_041629275.1 Nitrospiraceae bacterium | reverse complement strand
TAAGATGGCGCGGCTACACTCGAGTAGGAGCCGATGCCAACATTAAAGTGCTCGAAGCAATAACCTTATGAGAATTCTCATTACCGGCGGCCATGTCATCGATCCCGGCCGTGTGAACGGCCCGGCGGACGTGCTGGTCGAGGACGGCAAGATCGTGGCGGTGGGCCGTGACCTGGAGGCGAAACGCGGTGCTCGGTCCGGGGGACCGGCCCCGCAGGTCATCAATGCGCAGGGGGCGCTCGTCCTCCCGGGATTGATCGATGTGCACGTGCACCTGCGCGAGCCGGGCTTCGAGTACAAGGAGACCATCCAGAGCGGGACCGCGTCCGCGGTCGCCGGCGGCTTTACGTCCCTTTGCTGCATGCCGAACACCTATCCCGTCAACGACAGTCAGGCGGTGACGGAGTTCATCCTGGAGCAAGCCCGCAGCGCGAACAACGCCCGCGTCTTCCCCATCGGCGCGATCACCAAGGGGTCGGAAGGCAAGGAGCTGGCCGAGATCGGCGAGCTGAAGGAGGCCGGTTGCGTCGCGATCTCGGACGACGGAAGGCCCGTCATGAACAGCGAGGTCATGCGACGCGCGATGGAATACGCGCGCGCCTTCGACCTGCCGGTCGTCGATCATTGCGAGGACCTCCACCTGGCGGAGGGCGGGTGCATGAACGAAGGCGTCGTCTCGACCGAGCTCGGGCTTCCGGGCGCGCCGGGGGCCGCCGAGGAGATCATGGTCGCGCGCAACATTGCGCTGGCCGCGCTGACGGGCGCGCGGGTGCACATGGCGCACATCAGTACGGCGGAGTCGGTGCGGCTGGTGCGAGAGGCGAAGGCCCGGGGCCTCCGCGTGACGGCGGAAGTGACGCCGCATCATTTCTCGCTCACGGAGGAGGCCGTGCGCGGATTCGACACGCATGCCAAGATGAACCCGCCGCTGCGGACCTGGGCCGACGTCCAGGCGTTGAAGGAGGGGCTGCGCGACGGCACGATCGACGCCATCGCAACGGATCATGCCCCGCACGCCTCCCACGAGAAGCAACTTGAATTCGCCGAGGCGCCCTTCGGCGTCGTCGGCTTGGAGACCGCGCTGTCGCTCACGTGGGCCCTCGTCGACGAGGGTATCCTGTCGCTGGAGGCGGCGGTGGCCAAGCTCACGACGGAGCCGGCACGCGTGTTTGGGCTCCCCAAGGGCACGCTGGCCCCCGGCGCCGATGCCGACCTGGTGCTGGTGAACCCCGATGCCGTCTGGACCGTGGATCCTCTCAAGCTTCGATCCAAGAGCCGGAACACGCCCTTCGGCGGGTGGAAAGTGAAAGGCCAGGTGAGCATGACGATGGTCGAGGGCCGGATCGTCTATCAGGCCGCTTAAGCCCGTGCGTTGGCTACCACGGAGAGAGTCATGGGTCGTGATCCTGGCCGTGGCCGAGCTGATGGCGCTGTGTCTCGTGATCGGGGGGTTGGTCGTCATCGTCTACGCGGTGATTCCGGCGGTGTTCAATGTGGGGCTGCAGCCCGAGACCGGCGGGAGATTCCTCACGCGGGCCTTTGGCGGGTACAATGATCTGACCGCGGGCGCCATCGCCACGCTGATCGTCGCGGCGCTCGGCCGCTTCTGGCTGCGGAAGCCGTCGCCTGGACAAGTCCCCACGATCGGGACCGCCGAGCCCGTGCTGGTGGCTCTCCTGGCCTGCACGTTCGGGGTCATCGTGTTCTGGTTGCGGCCGGAGGCGATGGCGCTGCAGGAGCAGGCCTTTGCCGCCACGGGCGCGCCGGAAAAAACCATGGCCTACGAGGCGTTCTTTCGCATCCATCACGTGTCGCGTGCCCTGTATATCGTGAATCTCGGCCTGGCCATCGCGCTCTTGGCCGTCAAAGTGAAACGCTCGGTAATTCGGTAAATGGGTAATTGGGTAACTGCGGAACCCGGTGGTGATGTCTCTTTCAATTACCTAATTACCCACTTACCCAATTACGAAATGACGGGGTGATGATGAAGAAGGCGATACTCGCGCTCGCCGATGGCACCGTCTTCCACGGGCGAGCCTTGGGATACGAGGGCGAAACCGTCGGGGAAGTCGTGTTCAACACGGCGATGACGGGGTACCAGGAGATCCTGACCGATCCCTCCTACAAGGGGCAGATCGTCACCATGACCTGCTCCCACATCGGGAACTACGGGGTCAATTCCGCGGACGTCGAGTCCCGGCGCGTCTGGGCCGAAGGGTTCATCGTCCGTGAGGCCTCCCTCCAGCCCAGCAACTGGCGGGCGGAGCGGTCCTTGCACGACTACCTCGTCCAGGCGAACCTGGTGGGCATCGACGGCATCGACACCCGCGCGCTCACCCGACATCTCCGGGATCACGGCTCGCAGCAAGGCTTCATTTCGCATCGAGACCTGGACCCGCAACAGGCGGTTGACAAGGCTCGGGGCGCGCCGGCTATCGTAGGGCGGGATCTGGTGTCCGGCGTGACCTGCGACAAACCCTACGCGTGGAGCGAGGCGTCCGGCGTCTGGCTGCCTCAGATGACGCAACCCGAACGCGGGGCTGCGACCGGCGCGTCGGATGGGCCCTGTGTCGACCGAAACGGCCGGTCGTACCGGATCGTCGTCTACGACTTCGGCGTCAAGCGGAACATCCTGCGGCGATTGGTCGACGTCGGCTGTGACGTGACCGTCGTCCCGGCGTCGACGACGGCCGAGGATGTGCTCGCGCTCAACCCGGATGGCATCGTGCTGTCGAACGGGCCCGGCGACCCGGAGGGGGTGCCCTACGCGGTCGAGGCGGTGCGAGGGTTGATCGGCCGTCGGCCGATCTTCGGCATCTGCCTGGGGCACCAGGTGCTGGGGCTGGCGCTGGGCTTGCGCACCTACAAACTGAAGTTCGGGCATCACGGCGCGAACCATCCGGTGATGGATCTGCAGACACGAACGGTGCAGATCACCTCGCAGAATCATAATTTCTCGGTCCGTGCCCAGCTCGACGGCGGTGGGCCCCTGCACCGCACGACCATGACGGACACGCCGTTCGGGACCGTGCGGATCACCCACCGGAGCCTGGATGATGACTCCGTCGAAGGGCTGGAATGCCTGGATCATCCTGTCCGGTCGGTCCAGTATCACCCGGAGGCTTCACCGGGCCCGCATGACTCGTCCCAGTTGTTCACGCGGTTCACGCAGATGATGGAGAAAACCTGTGCATAGAAACCGAATCGTCCTGTGGGGTTTGTTGCTCGGTCACATCCTGGCGACCGCGGCAGGATGCGTCACCATCAACCTGCTGCCCATGCCGGGGCCGCTGCAGGAGCGCGTGCTCAGCGGCACGGGCTCGGCGAAAGTGCTGGTGGTGGAGCTCTCCGGGGTGATCAGCTCCGCCGATCCGCGGGGGTTGGTGGACCGGCCGAATCTCGTGGCACACGTGCGGGAAGTCCTGACAATTGCGGCCAAGGACCAACAGGTGAAGGCCCTTGTGATCCGGGTCAACAGTCCGGGCGGGACCGTCACCGCCTCGGACATCCTCTATCACGAAATCCGGAGCTTCAAAGAGACACGAAAAATTCCCGTCATTGTCTCCATCATGGATATGGGGACCTCGGGGGGCTACTACATCGCCGCAGCGGGCGATAAGATCGTCGCACATCCGTCCACGGTCACGGGAAGCCTCGGCGTGATCATGCTGACGGTGAATGCCAGCGGGTTGCTCGAAAAGATCGGCGTGTCGGCCACGGCCGTGGCGTCGGGGCCCAAGAAGGACATGGGCTCTCCGTTGCGGCCCATGACGACAGAGGAACGCGCCATCTTCCAAGGCGTCATCGACGAATTCTATGCGCAGTTCCTGCACGTGATCGAGCGCGGGCGTCCCAATCTCACCGCGGAGCAGGTGCGCGAGCTGGCGGACGGTCGCATCTATTCGGGAGAGCAAGCCCGGAAACTTGGCCTGGTCGACCAGATCGGCTACTTGGAGGATGCGATTGCGCTGGCCAAGAAAGAGGCCCGCGTCGACGAGGCGCGGGTGGTGACCTACCACCGACCGGGTGAATATCGCAACAATATCTACTCGTCGTTCCTCGGCGGCGCCGGCCAGTGGCCCGATTGGGCCCGCCTCGACCTCATGGCCTTGGTCCAATCCGGCGCGCCGCAGTTCATGTACCTGTGGCTGCCATAGCGGCAATGGCCGCATGGTAATTGGGTAACTGGGTAATTGGGTAATTGAAGAGCCTGCATGTGGGCGATCAATAAGGTGGAAAGGGCTTTCCCCCAATTACCCAGTTACCCACTTACCCAATTACCGAGTCGTGTCGTAACGAGTCTGTACTCATGAAATCTGATTGGGATGAGAAGCTGGAAGTGCTGCTTGCGACGTCCGTGAGCCGCCGGCGTCTCCTGGAGGTCGGCGCCCGGGCCACGGCGGGAGGACTCCTGGGCGCGACGGTCCTGAACGCGCTGCTCGGGTGCCGGCGAGCGCCGGGAACGGCGCGGGATCAGCTCATGTTCATCTCCGAGGAACGGGAGATCGCCATGGGTGTGGCGTCGTACCGCCAGCTGCTGAAGGCGGCGCCGCTGGTGCGGGATGCCGACGTGACCAACATGGTCAACAAAGTGGGGCGTCGCATCGCCGACGTGGCGGACAAGCCGGAATACCACTGGGAGTTCGCCGTCATCCGGGACGACGGCATGATCAACGCGTTCGCCCTGCCCGGGGGCAAAGTCGCGGTGTTCACGGGGATCTTGAAGGTCACCGAGAGCGAAGCGGGCCTGGCGACGGTCATGGGGCACGAGGTCGCGCACGCGCTGCAGCGCCATGGGGCGGAGCGCATGAGTCGGAGCATTCTCGAGGGCATTGCGCAGTTGGGCGCCATCGGGGCGGCGGCCGGTGGGGCCGTCGACCCGGCCGCGGCGCAGGGGCTCCTGAGCGCCTACGGCGTGGGGGTCACCTTGCCCTTCAACCGCAGGCAGGAATCAGAGGCGGACTACATCGGGCTGAGGCTCATGGCCAAGGCCGGCTATGACCCGAACGAAGCCGTCTTGTTCTGGGAACGGATGAGCGGGTGTCCACGAAAGCTGATCGGCAAGCTGTGTTTCCGCTCCGGGGCGGCGATCCCGGAGTTCCTGTCCACCCATCCATCCGACGTGACCCGCATCAACCAGATCGAAGCCTGGGTTCCGGATGCCATGCGGTTCTACCGGCCTTCGGTCGCGACGGGCTGACATACCAGCGCGTGTATCCGAGGAAACCGTAATTGGGTAATTGGGTAAGTGGGTAATTCGAGAAAACACGAAGACAAACTTTTCTTGCCCAATTACCGATTTACCCAGTTACCCAATTACGACTAAGCCAATGCCCAAGCGAACTGACATACGCACCATTCTCCTGATTGGATCCGGCCCGATTGTGATCGGCCAGGCCTGCGAATTCGACTATTCGGGCACCCAGGCCTGTAAGGCGTTGAGGGAGG
>JBFKNO010000207.1:0-5469 GCA_041629275.1 Nitrospiraceae bacterium | reverse complement strand
TCGCCCCCTATATAAATGATGCCCGGTCGCTCGACCTGATCCTGCTGGGCGGGGTGACCGGCAAGGACGTCGACGGGTACCACGACTGGCAGAACATCCTCGGCACCCTGGGCTGGCTCGAGTACGACCATGCCCTGGCCCAGGCCTCGCACTGGTTCGGCGCCTGTCTCATGGTCCTCGCGCTCGCATGGGGTGGAACCGTGCTTTTCCTCCAGTTCAGGCATCACCGAGCTTCTTCCTAGCCACCACGGTAGACGCCCTGCGGGCCCTCGGGCTCGCCAGGCTCCCGCACAAGAGTGCTGGGAAGACCACGCGCGATCGAAAATGCTGGGGGAGTGAAAATCGGCTCGTTCGTTGTGGCGACTGGAGCGCCGGCCGCACGGGGCGACTCAGGGGCAGGTCGACGTGATTGCGGAGAGAAGAGTCGCGGGTCCGCGAGTCGCGCGATCAGCGCGCGGGGTTATTCACCTTGCCGTCATGCCCGTTTTCCGGCTCCGTGAACAGGTCGCTCGACCGCTTCAGGCCGTAATCGAAGCCGGATTCGGGTGTCGGGGGGAGGATCAGGTCCGTGGCAGGAAACGTGAACCAGAAGAAGACGGTGAACATGTTGTAGTAGGCGGAGCCGGCGCGCCAAGGGACCGATAGCTTGAGCGCCCCGGTGGATGTTTCGTAGATGGCCAAGGACAGGCGTGCGTATCCACTCTGTAGTTGCTCCTTGTACAGGGCAAGCTCAGGCAAGGCAATGGGAAAGAACCCGGCCTGGACCTCGGGCATCCCGAACAGCGAGCCGGCTTGCTCCGTCCCGAGGGCATGCACGATGACCTTCACGAGATATTGGGCCTCTGCCTTGTTCTCTCGGATTTGGGCGTCCAAAATCCCCAGTTGCTCCGCGACCAGGGCCTTCACGTACCCCTGGTCCGGGGGCAGCCCCTCCGTTTCGATGAACACACTCGCCCCTTCCAGGATCGGGACATGAAGGTCGTACAAGCTTCGTTCCAGCGACCGGCCGAGGAGCAACTGCTCCATCGCCCCGCGCGGTGATTTCGTCGGTTCCCGTCCGGCCGTACACGCGGACAGCGTCAGTCCGACAAGGAGCACGGCGAGCGCGATGACGAGACGCTCGAACGTCAGGGGAGGCCGGATGCTCGATGAGAGCTGGCCGCACCGGGAGCGGGCGAGCTGTCTATTGGCGGCGGATCGCACGGTTGTCCACCTTGGTTTGGTTGAGGAACTTGTCCAGGCTCTCCTCCACGATGTCTCGGATCAGCTTTTGCATATCGGTCGGCTCGAACCAGAAGATACGGTTTTTCCCATTGCCGCGCAAGCGCATCCGGACGATGCTGTTGTCCGACGCGTTCGTCGCCGTGAGGGTCATCCGGAACGACACCGTGAGAAGGGTCCGCCCGAAGTAGCTGGTCGCGGTCGCGTCCAGCTCGTCCAACTGCCCGGAGATCGTGACATCGTTCGGGCTGCGCGTCGCCGACACGCCGGGCGCCTCCATCCAAGCCTGCCACCCATGCTCCCGGAACCGCTTGACCATGGCGAGGGCGATCACCGCGGGCACATTGCCGCCAGGGACGGTGTAGTAGGTCCTGCCGCCCCAGATATGCTCCCGGCTCCACGGCTCCCTGCTCGTGCGCGTCTTCGGCGGCCACACCGCGACGCGAAGCGGCGCCGTGTCCTGCGTCACCGCCTGGACCGGGATCGGCTGCTCGACCAGATCAAAAACGATCAAATTGCCTTCCCCCGTGCATCCGCTCGAGGCGACAAGGCTCACCGCTGTCAGGACAGCCCACGTCAGTTTTCTCATGAGAGTTCGGCCTTCGTGCGAGGTATCGAGGTGGCTGCGCTCGCAGGACTTTCAAATAGTGCCTGACCTTACCACAAGCACGGACTGCTGGGAAAGAGGGGTTTTCCCCGGGCGGTACGGCGCCCGCCGCGGCCCCGAGCCGCGGCGCTTCGGCGGTCGGCGGCCTCCCGAGGTCTTCTGGTTTCGGAATTCGGCAGGGCGCAGGGTCCATCGACTGGAGCCTAAAGGGTACCTGAAAACATTGGAGCGCGTCCGAGTGGAGTAATCGCGCAAACATATGCCGGCAGAGAACTTGCGCCATTGACAGTGAAGTCGAATGGGTGTAATGAGCGCGGCCGTCAGTCAGATCTCCCGTCCGGATCAACCTGGCAGTGGGGTCCTTCCCGTCTCGGGGAAAGACCCGATGGGAAGCGATCCCAAAGGGCTGGCCAGATGAGCTTGTCCCAATTGCTGTGCATCTGGCGGGTGCGACGGGCGAAGGCCGCCCGCGCGCGGCGCAGTCGGTCTCTTCCACGGCGGAACGCCCTTCGCATCGAGCCCCTCGAACCGCGTCTCCTGCTCTCCGCCGATCCCCTCGTCATCGACCCTGCGCTGGACAGCACGACCGAGGTGTCCTCCGGCGTCCTCGTGGAAGCCGTGACGGCAGTGCCCCAGGCGGTCGCCGGCGGTCCGCAGGAAGGCCCTGCGGCCAAGAAGCCCGGCGTCGCCGGCGCGGGAGCAGTGGCCGAGGAGGACCCGGACGACGCGTCAAGCACGGAATTGATCGTCGCCGGCGCCTTGCAAGACGCGACCGCCTTGGCCCAGACGCAGCTCGGTCTCTTTGCCGGCGATCCGGCGTTCGTCGAGAAGATGGCGCTGGCCTTCGGCGACGGGGCGGACGCCACCCAGTTCCAGTCGGCATGGTCGGCCGGAGATTTCAGCATCCTGTCCGGAGTCGACATTCGCACGGCGGCCGAGCTGGGTGGTGCGCAGGGCGCCTATGCGTTGTCGACTGATCAGATCTACCTGTCTCGTGAGTTCGTGGAGGCCAATGCGTCCGCCGTCGAGCGGATCGCGGGGAGTCTCCTCGAAGAGGCGGGGCATCGCCTCGACGGCCGGCTGAATGCCTCGGATAGTCCGGGGGACGAGGGCGAGATCTTCTCGGCGCTGGCCCGCGGCGAGCCTTTGAGCGACGAGCGGCTCGCGGCGCTGCGCGCCGAGGACGACCACGCCACGATCACCCTGGACGGGGAAGCGCTACTGGTCGAGCGGGCGTCGGCGAGGCTGTTCGGCGGGCGCGGGGCTGATCTGCTGATCGGCGACAACGACCTGCGTGTGGCCGGGCTTGCGGGGCACCTCACCGGCAGCGGCCGTGCGCACATGGAGATCGAGCGCCTGCTCGATGACGTCACGCTGGCAGGCGGGCGGGATTGGCGGGAGGGCGGGCCGGGAGACGATGACCTCGTCGGGGACAACCATGCCCACGTCGCCGGCGTGGCCGGGACGGTCGACTGGGAGGCGGCCGAGGGAATTGGCGACAAGCGGAGCGGAAAGGAGAGAAGACACGCGCCCGTGCGGATCGAGCTCAAGAAGCTGGTCGATGACCTCACGCTCGCCGGGGCGGCGGATTGGCTGGAAGGCGGTGTCGGGGCCGATCGGCTCGTCGGGGACCACGTGACGGCGGTGCTGGCGGGGATCGGCGCATCGCCGGCCCACGGTCGGCGGGTGGCGATCACGGTCCGGGAGCTGTTGGATGATCTCTATATAAAAGGTGGGGCGGATCAGCTCCATGGCGGAAGGGGCGCCGACGTCCTGCTGGGCGACAGCCGCATGATGGTAGCCGATCGGGGCCTCCTCGACCGGCTCCGCATCCGGGGCGGCAATGATCGGCTGGGGGGTGGCAACGGCGACGACCGGCTGTTCGGGCAGCAGGGGTGCGACAGGCTGCGCGGCGGCCGGGGCGATGACGCGCTGGTCGGCGGGAGCGGGCGCGACTGTCTCGATGGCGGTCCGGGCGACGACTCGTTGAACCAGGGCGGGACGGACAGTCCTCACGACGTCGCGGTGGACCTGAGCGTGACGGCGGTCCGGGCGCTCGACAGTCGGGTCTTCACCCCGAACCCATGGGTCAAACGCTTTGTCTTGGATCTTGCGGAGACCCAGGACGATTTCGATTCGAAGCAGGCGCTGCGAGTGGTGTTGCCAAACAACTACTCCTGATTCTGTTTGTAGCTGCAGCATCTCATGCTGTCCCCGGGATGTTGGGCTTGCGCGCCGGGCGCCGTAAGATGGCGCAGCGACAAGGATCTCATCGATTCTGTAGCCGCAGCATCTCATGCTGCCTCCGGGATGCTGGGCAAACGCGCCGGGCGCCATGAGATGGCGCAGCTACAACCCATTCAACGGCGCGGCTTCAGCTCCCCCTCCGTCCTGGTCACCCACGAGGGTGGCTCCCGCTGCCCCGGCTCCAGGATCGCCGTCTGCATGGGGGGCAAATACTGACGCTATGCTATAATCCGGCTGCGTCCGGGCGGGTCCATTGTTGTGAGAGGAGTACCAGGGCAGGGCCGCATGGAGGCGGGGAGGAGAGGATGCAAAAAGAATATGGTGCGCTGGTCCAGGAATTTCTTGAATTGCTCCGGCGGCATTTCGAGGACCGCCTTGTCGCCGCGTTGGTGTTCGGCTCGGTGGCCAGGGGCACGGCCCGACGAGACAGCGACGTGGACCTGTGCCTCGTGATCCGGGGCCTTCCCACGAGCCGGTATCGTCGGCACCAGGTGGTGGCGCCGGTGCTCGAAGAACTTCGTGCAAGCGCGAGTTACGTGGACCTGGTGCGGCGCGGGTACACACCCGATCCGGCGGTGATCCTGTATACGCCTGAAGAGATTGCAGAGACCAAACCGATCTTCCTGGACATGGTCGACCAGGGGGAAATTCTCATGGATGATGGATCGTTGGGGAGCAAGTTGGACTCCTTGCGAAAGAGGCTCCAAGATTTGGGCTCACGCAAGGTGACATTACCGGACGGAACCTACTACTGGCTGCTGAAGCCCGGTCTGCGATTCGGGGATGTGATCGAGCTGTGACGAACCATTCGATCGGCCGCGCCTACATCGAGGATGCGCGTCTCATCTTGCGCGAGGCCGAATCTTCTTTTCAGGAAGGACATCACCATCGAGCGGTCCGAAAATGCCAGGAGTCCGTGGAAATGGCGCTGAATGGGCTGCTCCGGGTCGCGGGCATTGAGTATCCCAAGGCCCATCGAGTCGGCCGCGTGCTTCTCGATTCCGTCATCACACAGGTCGCCTCTCTCGATGACCTTCAGCAGATCGCCCGCATGGCCGATGAACTGGCGGACACCCGCGAGGAAGCCTTGTACGGCTCCGAGGAGCGACCGGCTTCAGAGCTGTTCTCCCAGGCGGACGCTGCCGATGCGTTGAGAAAAGCGAGGCGCGTCGACGCCTTCGTCAGAGGATTGGCCGACCGATACCTCAAGAAGTAGCCCTCTGCGCCTCCGCACGCTGCCGGCACCCTCGGAGTCTTTGCTGCGCCACATGACCCCGCCTGCAACGACAAGGCAGGCCCCGCCTGGCCGGGCGCCATGAGATGGCGCAGCTACAACCACTTCAACGGCGCGGCTTCGGCTCCTCCTCCTCGACCTCCTCCTCCATGTTCACCCG
>JBFKNO010000206.1:0-5487 GCA_041629275.1 Nitrospiraceae bacterium | reverse complement strand
GTTCATCGCGTCAATTGCGTCAGTCGCGTCTATAGCGTCGGTGCGTCAGTTGCGTCCATCGCGTCAGGAGCGTCTATCGGGTCTGTCGGATCCATTGCTGCCTCTCCATCATTCCCGCCCCCTCTCTGTCATTCCCGCGCAGGCGGGTATCCAGTCTTTCGCGAAGGGAAAGATGGATGCCCGCTGGAAACCGCGGGCATGACGTGTAAGGAGTCGCGGCCTTCGGCCACTTCTCCTCACTCCTGACTCCTCACTCCTTCTCCCGTCCTACCTAAAAACGATTCCTGGTTCGAGCCGAGCCAGCTTGACGATGCTGATGGTGGCCGACAGCGCACAGATGCCGAGGAGGGCCAGGAGGACGAGGCCGAGCAGGGGCCACGTCTGGACGAACGGCAGCTGCCCCGCGGCGCCGGCGAGGTGTCCGAACCCGGTCGCCAGCCCCACCCCGACCCCGTAGCCGATCAATCCCACGGTCAAGGCTTGTAGCGTGATCATCCGGGCCAGCGTCGCCGTCGAGGTCCCCATCGCCTTGAGCGCGCCGAACTGCTTCAGGTTTTCCACCGTGAACAGATAGAAGGTCTGTCCGGCAATGGCCATACCCACGATGAAGCCGAGCAGAATCGTCGTGCCGAAGTTCACGCCGATCCCCGTGTTCTTCAACACCCACAGCAGGGTCTTGAAACCGAATTCTTCCTGGGTATAAGCACCAAGCCCGGTTTCCTCGCGGATGCGGCGCGTGAGCTCCTCGCTCCCGACGCCGGCCTTCGGCCTCGCGAGCACGTAGGAGAGCATGCGGCGCTCGGGCGGGGCGTAGTCGAGCGCCCGTTCGAAGGTGGTGTAGACGGCGGGGATGTTCTGGAAATCCTTCTGGATGCTCGCAATCGCCACGATGCGGGCCCGCTTGTCGTTGATCTCGAAGACTGCACCGACCTTGATCACCTCGGGCCCACCCATGCGCTCGATCGCCCATTGATCGACGACCACCGCCTCAGGCTTGCGGAGATCCTCGATCCGCCCCTCGAGGACCTTGGACGGCCTGCCGATCAGGGTGGCGGCATCCAGGCCCACGAGGGACACCCGGTGATACTCTCCGTTGCTCAGCCGCGCCCGGTACACCCCCTTGAACAGGGGGACCGCCCATTCGACGCCGCTGACGCTCCGGACCCGCGCCACCGCCGTATCCGCCAGGGGCTTGACCTCCTCCACCTGGGCGACGCTGGGATCCGTCACCCAGATCGGCACGTTGAGGTTCGAGATCCCGGACTGCGACCAGGTCATGAGGCCCCAGAAGATCGAGCCCTGCTGGACGATCAGCATGACGGCGAAAGACAGGCCGCAGAGCAGCATGAGGTACTTTGCGCGATCGCCGAACAGCATTTTCAGCGCGATGTAATTCATGCGGTGCGCTCCCGATCGGCCTCGGCCTCGACCGCAAAGGCGAGGACCAGCGGCGCTCGGGGGAGGGCGACCCGGTCATGCCGATGAAAGAACACGGTACAGACGCGGGCGAGGGGTCGGCCGGTCGCGCAATCGAACGCCACCGCCCAAAACCGCCGCGCGTGCTCCCCATCGGGCTGCTGGTCCTCGTCCCAGAGTCGCAGCGGGCCGGGGTATCGGCCTCGGAACGTGAACCCCTCTGCGGCCACGTGCTCTTCGATCCCGTGGGCCAGAAAATCGAGCACGTCGCCGCACCAGGCGAAGCGCTGACCGGACCGTGACCCGTCACCGGGGGGCGCGACCTGTTCGGCGCGCTGGTCGAGATAGGCCTTGATGATGCCGGCGATCTGCTCCGGCGAGCATAGGGGCCGCTGGCTCTTCACGCTGCGTAAATAGGAGCAGGCTTGATGCCATGCGCGAGCGTGATCCCATGCACGCGTTCAAGCGTTTGAAACCACGTGTATTTTCTCATTGTGGTTGGACACAGCCACGAAGGTCCGTCGATGTGAGGTGCCCGTATGCGGGCAGTTTTACTGGGATGTGAGCAGGTGGGAAGAGTGAGGAGTGAAAAGTGAGGAGTGAGGAGCAGCAGACAATTCTGACGTCATGCCTGCGGAAGTAGGCATCCAGATCGCGGAAGGGTCAGCGGCTCGTGGCAATGGCTAGAGGAAAGACCGAAGACTGGATCTCTGCTTTCGCAGGGATGACAGAAAAGAATGCCCACTCCTGACTCCTCACTTCACGACTGCCGACTGATTCCGAGTTTCTGCATGCGATGCTGCAAGGTCGAGCGCTTCATGCCGAGCTGCGCGGCCGCCCCCCGCGTCCCCGCAATGATCCAGTTCGTCCGCGTCAGCACCTGCAGGATATGGTGACGCTCCGCATCCGCCAGGGTCGTCATGCGCTCGTCCCCGGCAGAGTCCTCGGTCTTGGCGCCGGGGGCCGTCAGCCCCTCGACCCGAAGCACGGAACCGGGTGCGAGAATGACGGCGCGTTCGATGACATGCTCGAGCTCACGCACGTTGCCGGGCCACGCGTAGGCCGTCAGGGCCTTCATGGTGCCGGCGTCCACCTTGGTCATGGTCTTACGATGTCGCCCCGCGTACTTCTTCGCGAAGTGTCGGACGAGGAGCGGGATATCCTCGCGCCGTTCCCGCAGCGGCGGAAGGCGAAGCGGAAAGACGTTCAGGCGGTAATACAAATCGGCTCGAAGCTTCCCCGCCTTGACCGCCTCATCCAGATCGAGGTTCGTCGCGGCCAGCACCCGCAGGTCCAGCTTTCGGGTTCTGCTTCCTCCCACGCGCTCCAGCTCCTGGTTCTCCAGGATGCGCAGCAGCTTCGACTGCGCTTCGAGCGGCAGCTCCCCGATCTCGTCGAGGAAGATCGTGCCCCCGTCGGCCAGCTCGAACCGGCCGATCTTCTTCGCCACCGCATGGGTAAACGCGCCCTTTTCGTGCCCGAAGAGCTCGGACTCAATCAAGCCGGGCGGGAGCGCCGCACAGTTCACCTTGATCAGCGGATGTCCCTTGCGCGGCGAGAGCTGATGGATGGCCATGGCCACCAACTCCTTGCCCGTGCCGGTCTCTCCGGTGATGAGCACGGTGGTGTCGGTCGGCGCGACCCGCTCGATGGTCTGCAAGGCGGCCTGCAGGGCCAGGCTCGTTCCGACCAGCTCTTTGAGATCCAGCGCGGTCCCTGCCTCCTCGCGCAGATAGAGATTCTCGCGCTCCGCTTGTTCCTTGAGCGCGCGGATCTCTTCGTAGGCCAGGATATTGGCGACCGCCTGGGAGAGCAGGCGACTGATCTGTTCCGCCAGGCCCAGATCGCGCTCGGAGAAGGCGTTGCGCCGCCGGTTGCCGATGGCCAGGAACCCGTATGGCTCGCCGCGCACGACGAGCGGGCAGAGCATCCCCGACCGGACCCCGATGGATTCGAAGTAGGTCATCTCCGTAAAGGGCTCGTGCTGCTGTCCGGTCACCAGAACCGGCCGGCCGCTGCGCAGGATCTCGGCCGGGGCCATCCGCTCGAAGGGGAACCGGCGCAGCGCCTCCAGGTCGATCTGGCCACCGTCGACGTGCAACAGCTCGAACCACGGGGAGCCCGACTCCCTCGTGAAGCGGACCAGGCAGGTGAGGTCGTGGGGCAGCACATGGGCGAGGCTTTCCTTAATGGTCGGGATCAGCGTCTCCAGACGGATCGATCCCACCACCAGGCGCTCGGCGATCCGACGGAGGGTATCGCGCTCCTCTGCGGCCAGGATGCGTTCGAGCACGGGCCCGGCCTCACGACCCAGCATGCCCACCAGGTCCCTGTCCTCGTCGGTGAACGCGCCGCATGACCGGGCCGCGATGACCATCAGCGCAACAACGCGTTGGACGTCGCTCCCGCGCTCACCCTCACGCACGAGAAGGGGCGCGACCACGCACGACACTTCCCGCTGCGCCCGTCCAACAGCTTGTCCTTCGGCCCATTCAGACGCCGCCAGATCATCACAGCGCAACGCTCGATGCCCGCGCGCAGCCGCCTGCTTGATGGTGCCTTCGGCGGGCAATTGCGCGCCGAGGGCGGCGGCCAGGTCGGCGTCCCCCGGCTCGCCGCTGACCGGGGTGAAGGCGTCGGAAGCCGGACTGTAGACAAAGAGCTCCGCAACGTCGAACCGTATGCGTGTGCCAAGCCGCCGACTGAGGGTCTCGGCAAATTCACGCGGTCCCCGTGTGTCGAGCAGCTCTGTCAGGGTCTGGTGGGAGAACGTGGCGTGATCGTCCGTGCCCATATATGGGCACAATAGCACAGTGGCCTGACCGCTGGAAAGCGTTCGGAGGAAACCTCTAATTCTTCTCGGTCCGCACGAAATGGAAGTTCAGACCGCCGGAGAGCTCGGGATTGACGGGGTCAAAGGGCTGGTAGGTCGCGACCGTAAAATTCTCTTCCTTCAGGGCCGCTTTCAGCGCCTCGCCGAAATCCACGAGGTTGCGGATCTCGTGCTTGTCGATCTCCTTGATCACGGCCTTGACCCGGATGCCGGCCAGATCCGCCGGCTTTCCGGCGATGACCTCGTAGACCACGACGCCTTCGGCGCGCTCCATGCCCAGGTAGTCGCGGGTCTCCTCATCCACCTCGCCGACGACCAGGCCGAACTCCTCACCCAGCCGGATGGCCTCCTGGATCATCGCCGTCTTGTTCAGGCCCGCCGCCGGCACCTCCGGCGCCGCCGTGGCACTCACCAGGAAGAGAGCCGCGATGCCCGCCAAGGCCGGGCCGGACTTTCTTGCAAGAACAGAATCGATGTTCATCAGTTTCATAAGCGCTACCCTCCTAACAGATGTATATCATTATGCTGGGTGATCGACGCGTGTGCAAGGAGGGGGGGGGTGTCATTTTAGCTCGCGCAAACGCCATCTCTCCCCTCCTTTGGAAGGAGGGGCCGGGGGAGGTAGAGCGCATTGCCGGCTGGAATGCGACTCATGGCACAGCCGCTGCCGGCTCTACCCCGCCTGACCTCCCCTTACAAAGGGGAGGAAGGGGAAATGCGCTGTGCCTCTTGAAAAGAAAAAGGCCGCGGAAGTCGTAGGACCTGACTCCCGCGGCCTTTCCCTCGGATCTACTCGAGAATTTGGCTATTCGACCTTGAATTTGGCCGAGCAGAGCACCCGGTCGGGGTCTTCGGTCGTCGTGACCTCGATTTTCCACTCGCCGGTATGCATGGATGGATCGAACTGCTTCGAGCTCCACGTCCGATACCCCGGCGACGGCGAATACCTCAGGTCGACCTCGGCCGCTTCCCGCCAGCCCTGATCATGATTCATGTACCAGGTGTGACGGAGCGTGCCCGTTCCGTCAGTCTTCACTCGGCTCCAGAAGTAGATGCGGCTCGTCGAGGACGTGTCGATCACGGGAACCGCGGAATGTCCGTTGCCGCCGTTCTCGCAGGTGAGCGCGGGCGACACCTTCCCCACGGGCTCGCGATTCTGCACATCTTCCGACAGGGTCACATCCTCGACGCTGACCTCCGCCAGCGCACCCTGGGGAGCCAGGGTACACAGAGCGACG
>JBFKNO010000205.1:0-5523 GCA_041629275.1 Nitrospiraceae bacterium | reverse complement strand
CCTCGTTCCCCTGACCGTTGACCACTGACCGAGAGTTGATCGGCGATGAACCATTCAATCGAGTCCATCCTTTTCGCGACCGATTTCTCCGAATGCGCCAAGCACGCGCAGGAGCATGCCACGTTCTGGGCCAGCACCCTTGGCGCCAGGCTCCATGTCGTCCATGTCATTGAGTTTCCCCCGGGGATGGATCCCGAACAGCCGGTCAACAAGATGTACCTGGACCGGCTGCGAGAGGAATCGGACGGCAAGCTTCGCGACACGATTGCGGAGATCGAACGGGGCGGGGCCACGGCGCAGGGGCGCCTGGAAACCGGCATAGCCAGCCAGGCCCTGGCCGAGACGGCCGAGGCGCTGGGGTCCGGCCTCGTGGTGCTGGGGACCAGGGGATTGACCGGGCTCAACCATTTGCTCATCGGCAGCACGGCGGAACGGCTGGTGCGAACGGCGTCGTGCCCGGTGCTGACCGTCCCCTCGAAGCGCGAGCCTCAGCCGGCAGGGGAAGAGAGTCCCCGTTCGACCCGCATCCAGCGGATTCTGGCGCCTCTCGATTTCTCGGACTGCTCGCTCGATGCCATCGAGTACGCGATCTTTGTCGCCAAGACCTTCGACGCCGCGCTCACGATCCAGCATGTCCTGGAGCCGATCTCCTTCGGCCTGGACTTCACCCTTCGCCACGTGGAGGAGCGGCGGCAGCAGCGGAAGCAGGTGGAGTCCTGGCTGTCGGACCTTGGCTCGAGCTTGGACGCGCAGGGACTCCGCATCACCCACGTCGTCACGGCCGGAGAGGCCGCCGACAGCATCCTCGCGCGGAGCCAGGAACAGCGCTGTGACGTGATCGTGATGGGCACCCACGGGCGACGGGGCGTTTCGCATCTGGTCAGCGGCAGCGTGGCAGAAGGCGTGTTGCGTAAGGCCGCCTGTCCCGTGCTGACGGTCAAGAGTCCCAAGTTCGCCCCTGCCCACCGCGCGGTCCTGGCCGAGCACAGACTGCGCCTTCCGGTGGTCATCCCGTCCCCATAGGAAACGGATGAGACCGAGCTCGGACCCTTCAGCCGGCGTGTGGATCTCGGTGGACCCGTCGCTCCACAACCTGCTGGCGCGTCTGGAGTCGCGTTGCCTCGAGCCTGCCTTCGCCATGGAGCGCGAAAACGCTCTCGCGAGCTTCCTGCAACCCTACGCGGGGCCGCAGTCTTCCCGCGCGCTCTCCCCCCTGCCGGAGGAGGTTGCGCTGGCGAAGCTCTGTCTGTACGCGGACTATTTGCCTCGTAGCGGTCAACCGTCGCTCATCGAGCAAGTTCGGGACTTGGTCGAGGTTCACGTGCCCCAGGAGGAACGCGACTGGCTCGATCCACTGCGGCATTCCGCCATGGACCTGCTGGAAGTGGCGGGCGTCCGGGGGCTCGGGAAGGCGACCCGGCTCAGTGTGCGCTCCCTCGGCGACCAACGGACATTCGACCTGGCTGCGGCCGAGCTGGCGCGGCCTGTCGAGGTGGGGCAGGCGCTCCTGACGCGGGTGGTGTCGCGAAGCGACCAACAGGTGCTCTGCGGGACCGCGGTCGTCCTCGCCAAGGGAGTGGCGGCCTCGGTCATGGCCGCGGTCAACGAGGCCCGCCGGGAGATGGAAGCCCTGGCCGGGTCGTTCGAGCTGGGCGAGTGGGCGGAGTTTACCAAACGATACGGGCATTTGCTGATGTGGCAAGTGGCCCAGGCGCGGCTGAATCGGCTGATCGAGGCGGAAACGATGACCCGGTACGAGACGTCGACCGGAGAGCCGTTTCTGCCGGCGGTGGCCCTGTACGAGCATCACGAGTTGAAATTCCTGGCAGGCGAGCTCGGGTCGGGGGGGACCTGGGAGGCCATCGCCCCCGAAGAGGGCGCACAGGGCGGGGGTGACACGGCGCGGACATGGGTGCAACGCGGAGATTCAAGCCCGCACTCCCCGGACCGGGTCGTGGCAAGGCTGACGCTGACGCCGACGCAACTCTGGGTCGAATGTGCGGCCGGTGATCGGCTCGACACCATCAAGCACGACTTGGCATCCAGCTTCGGTTTCTCGCTGCACTTTCGTGGCGAGACCTTCATGCCGCCTCTGCATCGGCTCGTGGAGCCCGACCTCGGCAAGGATCTTGTCGAGGATCGCCTGATCACCGTCTCGCCGGAGGAGGAGCAGGGGCTCTGGTCGTCCTTCCTCGAGGAGGTCTACCTCGACTGGCCCGACAAGCCGTCGCCTGCGCTCGGAGGATCAACACCGCGCCATGCGGCCGCCTCCGCCGACAGCCGCGCCACGGTGGCCGAATTGATCGATCGGATCGAGCAATTCGACCTTGCGCGGCGCCGGACGGGTCGGGCAGGCTATGACTATGACCAGCTGCGGGCTCATGTAGGTCTTTGACTGGGGTGCGGGGTTCCACCCCTCCTTTGTAAGGAGGGGATGGGGGAGGTAGAGCGGTTCGTTCGACGCCCGGCGCCGCTGCTGCCTCGCTCTACCCCAGCTGCCCTCTCCTTACAAAGGGGAGGGACCAGGGGGCCAACGTACCTCTGAGTCAATAATCGTAATTTGGAACTGCACTAAATCTCTGAATCCGATGCCGACTCATTTCCTCCCAAAGGCCTCGTTCCAATTGTTCCTCGATTGGCTGTGGACAAGTGGGTACCGGGTCCTTGGGCCGACCCCGCGGGACGGGGCGGTCGTCTGGGACGACATCCGGAAGGTCTCCGATCTTCCGGTTGGCTGGCGCGACACCCAGGAGCCCGGGCGCTACCGGCTCGAACGATCGGGCGCCGAGCGTGTCTTCGATGTCGTCCTCGGACCGGATTCCCTCAAACGATTCGTCTTCGCGCCTCGCGAGTCCCTGCTGGTGATCGAGCGACGGGGCAAGAAGGTCGCCGCGCGCCAGACACTCCCAAAGCCCGAGCGGCTCGCTGTTCTTGGAGCGCGGCCCTGCGATCTTGCCGGCCTGTCGATGCAGGATCGAATCTTTTTGCAGGACGCCCATGCGGATCCTTACTACCAGGCGCGACGCCAGGCTCTGTTCACGATCATCGTGAATTGCACCCGTGCCGTGCCCACGTGTTTTTGCGCGTCCATGGGCACGGGTCCGCGAGCGAAGGCCGGCTATGATGTGGCGCTGACCGAGCTGGAAGACGGCTTTCTCTTCGAGGCCGGAAGCGCCCAGGGGGAGGAAGCGCTCGCGGCCTTGCAGCTCTCTCCGGCGCCGTCGGAGCGGGAGGATGAAGCCGGCGCCCAGATCGACGCCTGCGCGCACAGCCAGACCCGTCGCTTGGACACGTCGAAACTGCCGAACGCCCTCTACGATGTGCATGAGCATGCCCGCTGGGATGAGGTCGCCTCGCGCTGTCTCGCCTGCACGAATTGCACGATGGTCTGCCCGACCTGTTTTTGTCACGGTGTGGAAGAAGTCCCGGACCTATCGCAACAGCGGAGCGAGCGCGCGAGGGTCTGGGACTCGTGCTTCACGCAGGACCACGGCTACATCCACGGAAAGAACCTGAGGCCGACGATCAAGGATCGCTACCGCATGTGGCTCACGCACAAGGTGGCAAGCTGGATCGACCAGTTTGGTGCGTCAGGCTGCGTTGGGTGCGGGCGCTGTATTACCTGGTGTCCTGTGGGAATCGATCTTACGGAGGAGCTCAAAGCGCTTGTCGGGGACTGACATGGTCCGGTGATCGGTGTCCTGACGAGCTGAGGATTGGTTGACGACATTCATTTAGAGACGAGAGCACGATGCACTATCTATCCCGCGACAACCTTTTCGCTTGGCTCGACAGACTGAAGATCGACTACGACGTATTTGTCCCCGTGAAAAAGGGGACGATTCGATTCTACGAGGAATATTCCTCTCCTTCGCAGGATATCGTCATCGGTGAGGTCAGAGCCACCGAGCCCCTCAAGGGTTTCTTTACTCCGGTGCGAGAGAAGGTCGCTGAGCTTTTCAACCCTGAGCTCCCCGCGATGAAACGGAAACCACTGGCCATCGTGGGGGTGAAGGCCTGTGACTTAAAAGGATTTCTTGTGCAAGATCACGTCTTTCGCAATCACGGCTGCCAAGATCCGCTCTATGGTCGGGCCCGCGAGGACAATTTGATTATCTCCGCCGATTGTACCCAGGTCATCGATACGTGTTTCTGCCTAGCGCTCGGGGTGAATCCGTACCCCGAAAGTCATTTTGATATCAATCTCTCCGAAGTGACCGGCGGGTTTATCGTCGTGGTCGGCTCGCCCAAGGGCCAGCAGGTCTTTGATGCCCACAGGTCTCTTTTCCAAGACGCGGACACCACACCTCTTACGCAGAGGGAAGAAGGACGAAAACAGATCGTTGCCGAGGTCGAGCGTAACATCGCTGATCATGGCGTGCCTCATCAGGATCATTATCAGGGGATGATTCAGCGAAACTATGACTCAGCAATCTGGGAGGACGAGGCCAAGACCTGTGTCGAGTGTGGGGCCTGCAATACGATTTGTCCCACCTGTCATTGTTTCATGTTGACCGATCAGAAGGAGGGGGACAAGGTCGTCCGCTACCGGCAGTGGGATTCGTGCATGTTCAAGGATTTTGCCCGGGTCGCCGGCGGAGGCAATCCCCGGCCGCAACTCTGGATGAGATTACGAAATCGTTTTGAGAAGAAATTTGATTTTTTCCCGCAGCTCGCCGGTCTGTATGCCTGCACGGGATGCGGCCGCTGCATCTCGGCATGCCCGGCAAAGATTGATATCCGAAGGGTCTTGAAGAGGTTGGTTCACAATGAATGAATGGGCCAATCCATACAGTCCGATTGAAACCAAGGTCATCGACTCGATCGTCGAGACTCCGACGATCAAGACCCTCAAGCTGAAGCCTCTGAAGCCGATCGCCTTCGCGGCTGGCCAGTTTGTTGAGCTCACCGTACCAGGGGTTGGCGAGGCCCCCTTTACACCCTCCTCGCGGCCGGCGGTCAAGGATATGCTGTATGTAACTGTTATGAAGGCGGGGACAGTCACCGAGGCGGTGCATCATCTGAAAAAAGGGGATACGGTCGGACTGAGAGGTCCGTTGGGGACAGGCTACCCGATCGAATTATTCAAGAACAGGGAAATCTTGGTCGTCGGCGGCGGGTGTGGCTTTGCTCCATTGAGAAGCCTCATGTACACCCTGTTTGAGAGATCCGGAGACTTTAAAAAATTGTTGTTTCGCGGCGGGTGCAAGTCATCGAAGGAGCTCCTGTATCGGCAAGAGCTTGAACAGTGGGGAGAGCGCCAGGACTTGGATATTCAGCTCACAGTGGATGAAGGCGATGCCTCTTGGAAGGGGCATGTTGGGGTGGTGACGACGCTCTTGGATGATGTCGACATAGATTGTTCGAAAGGGGTCGCCATCGTCTGCGGGCCGGCAATCATGATGAAATTTGCAACCGCTAAATTATCAGAGCTGGGCTTTCAGGACCGGAATATCTATCTCTCCATGGAAAGGCACATGTCTTGCGGGATTGGAAAATGCGGCCATTGCCGCATTGGGACGT
>JBFKNO010000204.1:0-5552 GCA_041629275.1 Nitrospiraceae bacterium | reverse complement strand
TCCCTCCGAGCTGAGACTGATCGTCGACCTGCTGGCCGGCGAGGGGTTCGACGTCGTGGGCTGCGGCACCGCGGCCGAGGCGCTGGACCACGTGCAGCACGAAGACGTCGGCGTCGCCGTGATCGACCTGCGACTGCCCGACCTCAGCGGCACCCAGTTGCTGGACCTCCTGCGCGCAAAGCGCCAGGCCGTTCGCGTGATCATCCACACGGGGTATGGATCCTACGAGTCGGCGAAGGAGGCCCTCAACCTCGGAGCCTTTGCCTATGTCGAAAAGGTCGGCGACCCGGGTGAGCTGCTCCGGCATGTCCATCGGGCCGTCTTGAGCAACATCGATGCCTATGCGCTGGAGCTGGAGGGCGTCGTCGGGGAACGGAACCGCGCGCAAGCGGCGCTGACGCGCGCGAGCGAGCGGCTCGAGCTCCGGGTCCGGGAGCGCACCGCCGAGCTGGATCAGGTCAATGCCGCGCTGCGACGGAGCGATGAGCGATTCCGCAAGTTCGCCGACACCGTGCAGGACGTCTTTTGGATGCTCGAGATCGAGCCCTTCCGGATCATCTTCGTCAACACCGCGTTCGAGCGCATCTGGGGGCTTCCCGCCGCGGCGCTCTACGACGATCCCCGATTATGGGAGCAATGCATTCATCCCGAAGACCGTGATCACGTGCACGACTCGGTTCAGCGGTGGGTCCTCGCCCCAGTGGATGTGCGGTTCGACCTGGATTACCGCATCGTCCGCCCCGACGGCCATCTCCGCTGGATCCACGACCACGGCGTCAAGATTCTGGGCGGCGACGGCCGCCCCTGCTGCCTGGCGGGCGTGGCGGTGGACATCACCGAGCGCAAGATGGTGGAACAGGCTCTGCGAGAGCGGGAGCAGCAGTTGCTCCAAGCGCTGGAAGACCGCGACACGATTTGCCAGGATCTCCACGACGGCGCCTTGCAGTCCCTCTACAGCGTCGGCTTGGGGCTGGAGACGTGCAAGTCATTTCTGGCGGAAGACCCGGTACAGGCCAGAGGGCACCTCGAGAACGCGATCACGCAATTGAACGGCGTGATGCGGGAGGTGCGGTATTTCATCGCGGGGGTCAGGTCGGACATGCTGATCGCCGGCGACCTCCAGACGTCGGTGGAGAAGCTGGTCGATCGGCTGGCACGGTCCACCCCCATGCATTACCGCGTGAGCATCGAACCGGAGGGTGTGACACGACTGAGCCAGGGCGAGCGCATGCAGCTCATGTACATCGTGCAGGAGGCCGTCAGCAACAGTCTTCGCCACGGCCGGGCCCGGTCCGGTCTCGTGACGCTGACGGACCAGCGGCAGGCCGTGCTCCTCACCATCCGGGATGACGGCATCGGCTTCGACAGCCGCCAGGTCAACGGACATGGGCATGGCCTGAAGAACATCGCGTTACGGGTCCGTAAGGTTGGCGGTGACCTCCATGTCCACTCCGAGCCCGGCAAAGGCACGCAGATCACAGTCAGTTTTAGCGGAGGGCGGTGATGCCAGTCTCGCAGCCGAAGCACATCACGGTGCTGCTCGTCGACGACCACGAGGTCGTCCGTGTCGGGCTCCGCACCCTCCTGTCGCGGGATACCGAGATTCGTGTCGTGGGGGAAGCCGCGTCGGCCAAGGAGGCGGTGGACAAAGCAGCCCAGCTCAAGCCCGAGGTTGCGCTCCTCGATATTCGTATCCCGGACCACGAGGGCATCAATGCCTGCACGGAGATGCACGAGGTCTCGCCGGAAACCAAGGTGTTGTTCCTGACCTCCTACGCAGACGACGACACCGTGCTCGCCGCCATCCTGGCCGGGGCACAGGGGTACCTGCTCAAGGAGATCGAGGCCGAGACCCTGTTGAGAGCCATCCGCGTCGTCGCCAGCGGGCATTCTATTCTGGACCCGGTCGTGACCAAGCGCGCCCTCGAATGGCTGAAAGGGATGTCGGCGCCCTCGCCCGGCTCCAAGCTGGAAGCGCTTTCGCCCCAGGAGCAGGCCGTCGTGTCCCGTGTGGCCGAAGGCAAGACCAACAAGGAGATTGCCACGGCGCTGGGCCTGAGCGAGAAAACGGTCAAGAATTACCTCGCCAACGTCTACCAGAAGCTCAATATCTCTCGCCGTTCGCAAGCCGCCGTGTTCTTCGCCAAACGGCAGCCTGAATAGGGCCCTTCGGACCTCCGGCACTAGGGCCAAGAAACGTCTGTCCATTACCCCGAGTAGCTCTAACTTCCCCAGAAATAACTCTATAGTATATCCTCAGGGTTACAAGTGTTTTTGCGTAAAAGGGGGTGGGGGTTCGCTCAACCGCCACCGCGGCTCGGTTGGAGTTGAGTACTGATCAGTCCATCGACGTCGTGATCACCCGCGTCAGCCTTACTGGCATCGCCTGTCATTGCCGTATCCCCACTCCGACCCCTCACATTGACGATCGCTCTCTCAACGCAGAGGTGTGCGCACGTTACACGTGACGGTTGATTTATTGTACATGGCAGGCCTCGGCGCCGGAACGGGGGTGGGACCCTTGGTTGCCTGGCCCCGGGCGATTCCGTGGCTCACCATCGGCACCGGCATACCACTTCTCCTGCTGGCGGTGTGGATCCTGCTGAGGCTCACGCGCCTGCGCCGTCAGGTATCTCTGCTCGATCGCGCCATGGACGTGGTCGGCAGCGCCGTCTGCATCACCGACGCGCAACGTCCCGGACATCCCGTGATTGCGGTGAACCCCGCCTTTACGCGCATGACCGGATACGACAGCCGGTCTGTCCTGGGCCGCACCGGCCGGCTGCTCGAGGGACCCGGGACCGAGCTCCCGGTCAAGAAATTGGTCCACGTCGCGTTGCGCGACGGCCGGTCCTGCCGGACCCCCGCCACGCTCCACGCGCGCGACGGCACGGCGCTCTCGACCGACCTCCTCCTCTCCACCGTGCATGACCGCCGGGGGCGCCACACCCATACGATCTGGGAGATTCGAGAGCGTGCCCTCTCCAACGTCTTCCAACTCCCGCGAGACAGAGCGGAGTCGTTGATTCACGCCATCGCGCTGGTGCTGCCGCAGCCTCTGCTCGTCGCCAGCGAGCAGGGCACGCTGACAACGGTCAATCCCGCAGCGGCCCGTCTCTTCGGCTACGAGCCCGATGAGCTGCAGAACCACCCGGTGGCGAGCGTCCTGCCGTCCGTGGAGGGCTCGCACCGCTCCGTGCAGACCGAACAGCCGGAGCCTGCGTGGCGCGACACGATCGGATTGCGAAAAGACGGCGTGACGATCCCTCTGAGCGTCAGCGGCCAGGATCTCGTCATCGGCGGCCACCCCCACCGCGTGTTCACGTGCGAGGATCTGACGCGAACGAAACGCGACGCCCGCCGCTGCGCGACCTGGGTGCCGTTGGCCGATCTCCTCGGCAAGTCCGCCCGACTCACGCCGGAATGCGCCCGGGATGTGTTGCAGATCGTCTGCGAGCATTGCGACTGGCCCGTCGGCTCGCTCTGGATGGTCGATGCGGAGGCCAACCAGTTGCACTGTTTTCAGACGCACACCGCCGCCGGCGCCACCCTCGACCAGATGGCGGGAGCGCCACGGAAATCGACCTGCAAGCCATGGGAGGGACTGGCCGGACGCGTGTGGTGCAAGGGTGAGCCGGAGTGGACCGCGGATCTTTCTCAGGAGATGGACTGGGTGCCGAGACGCCCGCTGTCTCAGACGGGCGGCGTCATCGCGCAGCCGCTGAAGAGCGGGGGTGAGGTGATCGCCGTCATCGAGTTCTTCGGTGCCGAGAATCCCTCCACGGATCCTTCGCTCCTGCCGATGCTCGCGTCCTTTGCGGCGCTCATCGGACAGGCCATCGCACGGTCACGCGCGGAGGAAGAAATCGACGGTCTGGGGCTACGGCTGCGCATGGCGCAGCGCGGAGAGGCACTCAGCAGCCTTGCCGGCGGGATCGCCCACGATCTCAACAACACACTGACCGCCATCCTTGGTTTTACCGAGCTGGCCTTCCCGACGATTCCCGCGGCGAGCCGGACGCGCCGCCATCTGAAGCACATCATGAAAGCCGGGGGGAGGGCCAAGGACTTGATCCATCAGATTCTGACCTTCAGCCGGCAAACGGAGCACGCCCTGTCGCCCATTCGTCTTCAGGAGGTCGTCCAGGAGACCCTCAAGCTCATCAGGCCCTCGCTGCCCGCCACGATCGAGCTGAAGGTGTCCATCGCGCCGGACATGCCCTTCGTGCTCGGCGATCCGATGCAGTTGCGTCAGGTGCTCGTGAACCTGTGCGCCAATGCGGAATACGCGATGCGCGGCACGCAGGGCACCCTGGAGATCCAGGCTGCAGCCGTCTCGGTCACGCCCGAGTTGGCCGCCGACCGGCCGGCGCTGCGGGAGAAGCGCTACGCCGCGCTCACCGTCCGCGATACCGGTTGCGGCATGCCGGCGAAGGTGAAGAAACGCGCCTTCGAGCCGTTCTTTACGACCAAGCCGGAAAATGAAGGGATTGGACTGGGTTTGGCCGTCGTCCGGGGCATCATCCTGCACCACGGCGGCGCCATCTACATGGAGAGTACCCCCAAGCGCGGGACGACCATGGACATCTTCCTGCCCCTGGCGGAGCAGGAGGTTGCGGAGGAGCCGCTGCCGCCCGGCGCGCTTCCGCGCGGGTCGGAGCGCGTGATGCTCGTCGAGGACGAGCCCGCGCTCGCGGAGCTCGGACGCGAGATGTTGGAATCCCTCGGCTACGAGGTGGTGGTGCGGACGAGCCCGATCGAGGCGATCCGTGCGTTCGAGCTGATGCCCCAGCAGTTCGACCTGCTGATCACGGATCAGACCATGCCGCGGATGACCGGGGAGACCCTCGTCCGCGACATCTTCCGGATCCGGCCGGACCTGCCCGTGATCATGATGACCGGGTTCAGCCACACGATGAACGCCGACAAGGCCCGAGCGCTCGGCGTCCGCGCGTTTCTCCACAAGCCCTTGCTGTTGCGTGACCTGGCACCGGCCATCAGACGGGCGCTGGACAAAGCCGCCTCGCCTTCGGCCGCGGACGGCTCGCATAGCCAGTTGGACACCCTCGTTGAATTTACCCGCAATAGACATGAGGCATGAACCCAATGTCGTCGGTCCTGATCGTCGATGATGATGACCAGATACGTCGGCTCCTGCGCTCAACCTTGGAGCAGGCCGGATACCAGGTCAATGAGGGACGGAGCGGACGGGAGGGCTTGCTGCGCTACCGCAGCGCGCCGGCGGACGTGGTCGTCATGGACATTCTGATGCCCGACAAGGACGGCCTGGAAGCCATCATCGAGCTCCGACGCGAATCCCCCGACGCCAAGGTCATTGCCATCACCGGGGGCAGCGCGAAGATGAACGTCCCTGACTTCCTGGATGTCGCCAAGGTCTTGGGCGCCAGGCGGACGCTGCACAAACCCTTCCCCATGGCGGAGTTCCTGGCGGCTATCGAAGCTGAGTTGAGAGGGGAAGGAGGTTCCGGGTCATCCGGCCCCTCCGTCCAGGCAACCTGATCAGCGGTCACAGCGACGGCCTCTCCCTAGGC
>JBFKNO010000203.1:0-5572 GCA_041629275.1 Nitrospiraceae bacterium | reverse complement strand
TCCGCAATCTGCCGGACGCTCGCGGCCATGTCCCGCACATCCTCGGCGGTGAGCGTGACCCGCTCGACGGCCTCCCTGACCCGTTCGCGACTGCCTTCTCCCTCGAGGGTCTTGCCGACTCGTTCGACGTCCTGCCGATTGGCCTCCAAGATCGCCTCTTCCTGATCCTCGAGACGCTGGGCGATCGCCAGTAGCGCTTCCGTCTTGACCCGGCCTTCCAGATACGAGAGCGGCCGAGCCGCGGCGCGGGCCGTTTTCAGAAGCTTTTCGACGTAGAGCTTGATGGGCAGTTCAACCATGTGTACCCCCTGCCACAACTCGCAAGCCGTCAGGCTCTCACACGCTCAGGCGACGGCTTATGCGATTGCCTCAAGGACCGAAATGGGTGGCCGCCCCCGATCCGTCACAGCCGTGCAGCCTGACGGATTCAGAGGCGTCCGAAAAAGCGCTGGACTATAGCACGCAGAATTTTGGGGAGTCAAAAGGCGGGGCATGGGCGAGAAGCCCCGCGCCCTGCTTCCGCAGACGACGCCCGACCCCTCGACGGTGCCAGTCCCGCACTGCTGGGAGGATTCGGGAGTAGGAACCGGCCTCACCGGTGCATGCGGTGCCCTCCTCAGCGGTCAGATTTTACTGGCGAGTACATAATACTGAGCCCCGAGGGGCACGCGCGCCAGCCAAGGCTCGCTCATGCGCAGACAGGACAGGGGACGAGGAAAGAAGAAGAGGAAGCGGGTTGGCGAGAGGGACGTGAATCCGCCGGCCCTGAGCAGACGTCTGGTCGCGAGCGGTGAGAGTGGGATCGCATCGCGATCGAAAGGGATGCGCTTCATAACCAGCCGGGCTGCCGGACTCCATGCGTTGTTCTCAAAAAGCGCGAAATACCCGCCCGGCACCAGCAACGCGTGGATCATTTTCACGACCTCGAGGCGTTCATCGGGCGGGATATGGTGGAACACCCCGTTCGTATAGCAGAGATCGAATGGTTCGGCTGCGGACAGCGCCTGGGGCAGCGCAAAGGAAACGCGGGGATTGGCATGGGTGGATCTGGCAAAGGCGACGGCACGTTGCTCCACGTCGACACCCAGGACGTGAGATTCCGGAAAGATCTCCGTCAGACGGCGCGCCGTGTCTCCGACGCCGCAGCCAAAGTCCAAGATTCGGGCCGGGCGGTAGTTCGGCGGGAGTCGCCGTCGCAGGTCCGACAGTCGACCATGAACGAAAAAGCTCTTGTCTTCTCCGGACAGCCGGAGCCCCATGGCCAGGAGCTCATCGTATTCCCGTCCGGCTTTGGAAAGGTCTCGTGGCAGGTCTGGGGGCGACAGGACCCCCCGCGGGGGCTCAGTCATGTCCCTGTGATTTGAGGTAGGCGAGCTGTGACGCGATGAGATCGAGCACATAGTCCACCGTCCTGGTGGCGACCAGGATAAGCGCGATCGAAAAGAGAAACGACATAGCCATGAAACGTGACCAATGCTCATCGGTCGTTCCGCTCGTAATCACGTCCACGAAGCTCTGCAAGACAAGCGCCGTACCGCAAGCCACCAGTGCGAGCGGTAGCAACCAGAAGAAGGAGCTCGACAGGAACGACCCGAACAGGCGTTGGCTGCGCTCCACCTCATCGGGCTTGCTCGTCAGCGTGAGCCTGACGATTTTTCCGCTCAGATAACTGGTGCAGAGAAAGAGGCAGGCTGCGAAGCCGGCCAGGTTAGACACGATGAAGCGGTAGATCATCCACTCGAGCAGCGCGCGGTGCTCCAAATAATAGAGCGTCGGCTTCACCATCAATCCGACGGCCCCGATCAGACAGGTGAGCGCGAGCAGCTCGAGGGGCCGTGACGGACGAAACAGAAACGCGGCCTCTACGATCGCGTTGAAGAACCGAAGGCCGTCCCTGATGAGCCGGAGCTTGGACTGGCCCTCCCGTTCGCGGTAGGGCATGTCGAGCTCCAGGACCTTGACCGACTCCCCTAGGATCGCGCGCGCGCTCATCGCGGGCGTGAAGTGCAGGCCGTCGGGAAGAGGCATGAGCTTCGGCAGGCTGGAGCGGCGGACGACGCGCATACCGCTGGCCGTGTCGCGCACGCGTTTGGATGAGAAGAGCGTCAACATGAGCGCGAAGGCGAAGTTTCCGATGCGCCTGACGACCGGCATTCGGCTCCCGGCATTGAGACGGCACCCCAGCACGACATCTGCCTTCTCCGCTTCCAGGGTCGCGCAGAGCGGCGCGAAGAATCCGGGGTCGCAGGTGCCGTCCGCGTCCAGAAAGCCGAGGATCTCGGCATCCGAAAGGGACCAGCCTCTCTTAATGGCAGCGCCGTAGCCGCGATTCTCCCTGAACACGATGATCTTGACGTGCTCGGCATAGCGGCTGGCCAGCTCCACGGTGCGATCGGTCGAGCCGTCGCTGACGACAGTCACGTCAACCTGGGTGACGTTCGAATGAGCGATGATGTGGTCTCGCGCCGCAAGGGTGCGCTCAATGATGCTCTCAATGCTCTTCTCTTCATTGAGCGCCGGAATGACGATGAGCAGCTTCATCGGGACCCAAGGGCTTCACCACCGGGCGGCGAGCCTCGCGGCGTGAAACGCTACGATTCGAGCATCGTGCCGCGCCCGCCGTCTTGCTTCGTGCGTCAATGGAATACGGGAAGTGTAGCCTCCCGCGCCGTGTTCGATCACGCGAAATCCTTTTTGTGGACGTCTCGCGGCGCTGACGGTTTCCCGCCCGTTGCCCCGTCCCGGCTAAGGTGCCGCCGTCTTGGCTGTCTTCGGCAGCTCCAGCACGAAGATGCCCTTTGCTGAGTAGACTGTGCTCAGCTGTGAGGGAAGTTGTTTGAGCCGGCGATCATGTGTCTCTGCATCGACGCCCGTCCAACGCAAGACGCCGTGCTTCTTGCGGAGCCGCTGATACTCGCCCACGTTCAGCACCACGTGGGTGAATCCTTTCTCGACCAGTCCGGCTGCCAGGCCTTCAGCCGACTCGGACTCCTCCACCCACCCGGCGAGCGGATGCTGATCATAGGCCGAGGGAGCCATGGCCTTGCGGTCGAAGTAGTAGGGTCTTGTCTCGCCGATGAACAGGAGGTAGGCATTCTCGGGGAGCCGTGTGCGCACGAAGCGGGCGGCTGCGTCGTGATCCAGGGTTTGCGACAGGTAGCGGTCCTCGGGCACCAGGCCGAGCGCGACGCCAGTCGAGGCGAAGACCGTCGCGTGTTGGTCAATGAACCGGGCGGTCCCCCAGAGGCCCAGTATGAGCAGGACCACCACCCCCGTCATCTGCACCCTCGGTCCCTGGAGCAGGAGGACCGCGGCCAGCACCGCGAGGCTGATCACGAAGGCGGGCGCAAGATACCTCGTGGTGGTGGAGGTCAGGAGCCAGCCAACGCAGGCGATGGAAACCACGGCACTGGCCGAGAGCATGCGTTGCCGCTGCGGGTTCGCCAATCCTGCGACGCGGAAGATCAGGGGCAGGATCACGGTCGTGCAAAGGGCGACGATCGCAAGCACGCCGATGTCGGATGCGGACCCGAAGCGTTCGGGATTCAGCACAAGATCAAGCGGCAGGCTTAGCAGGTCCCGGATCCCCATGTGCCCGATGCTGGGAGCCAGGTCCCCGATCACCCGTGCCTGGGTCGTGTCGTCCCAGTTCGTTCCGCCCAAGTACCGGTACCCCATCGGATAGATCGGATTGCCCGTGTGGACGAATGCTCGCATCCACCAGGGCAACAGGCAGCCCATGGTGACGAGGAGGGAACGAGCCATGTCCCGCCAGGGCCATCGTGCGACCACCATGGCTCCTGCTCCAGCCGCGATCCAAAAGACGCCGGCAAGCTTCACCGTTCCCACCAGGCCCAGCGCCAGTCCAAGCGCGAGCCACGGGCGCCTATCCTCCCAGGGCATGGCCACAAGAATCACCGCCGTGACCATGGCCAGGGCGAGACAGGTCTCAGCGAAAGTCAAGGTCGCCATGAACCACAAGGTGGGCGATGACGCGATGGCGAAGGCGGTGAAGAGCGCAGCCCGTGACCTCGAGGTGGGATCAGCAAGCGTCGAGATCAGGGCCCACATCCCCAGGCCGCAGGCGATCCAGATCGCGAAATGGGTTGCCCTGGCCCCGAGACCGCCTGCCAGCGAATGGCCCCAGGCCAGCAACAAATCCGATGCATGTGGCATGAGCGTAAAAAAGACCCACGGCACTGCCTCGAGGCTACTGGTGGCGATGGCGCGTTGGGGAACGACGAGGTGGTAGGCGAGCTCGTCGAAGAAAACGGGAGGGATGGTGCCCCAGAGCCAAGCTAGCAGCCACGTGGCGCCGAGGGCGATTCCTGCAAGGGCCGTAGCGGCAGACGGTCCTCGAAGTCCCACCCAAAACCGAGCCTGCATCGCTTGCCACAGACCAAACCCCGTCAACGGGATGGCGACGATTCCAGCAATCCAAAAGACGCCGCCCATGGCGGAGAGGACCCCGATGACGGAGAGGCACGCGATCCCCACTCCCACGTTGACGGCGACATTGATGATCGGAGGCAGGTCGAGCGCCGGGGCCGGTTGACCGCCGGCGCGACCGATCGCCTGTCCCGCCCCATAGGCCGCAAGGAGGAAGGAGAGCGGAGCCCAGAGCAGGACGAGCCTTGCGTGGTCGGCGGCGGCGGTCCCGCAGACGACGATCAAGAGGGCCATGCCCAGGATGATCGCTGTCTGCTGAGCGCCGGGCTGTGGGGCGTACTCCGCGGGGCTTTCTCTTTGGAGGGGCTCCGTTTCGGTCGGCATAGGTGTTAATCAATCGATCCGGTCCGAACTCTCCTCTCGGGGCCTGCGCGAGGGCGCCTGTGAGGGCGACGCGACCCGAGACGGGAACCTTAAACGAGCCTGAACGAGTCGGGTCAGGTCCTGCCGAAAGGAGGCGGAGGATCCATTCAAGTCTCGAGGTCGGCTGAGCAGGAGGTGAGGATTCGGCATGAGCACAGGGACCACGCTATCGCAAAACAGCCGAGTTGGCCAGTTTTTCCCTTCTTGAGTGGGGCGTGGGACAACATTTCGGTCGCTGCTTTGGAGAACCTGTTTGTGGCCGTACGGGATACTGATGCGTAACCTTGGAAACATTGTAAGCCGGCGGCCACTTGCCTTAGGATGTGAGATCGAGTCGATCGGGAGGTGTTTCGGGCGATGATTGATCTGCGAAGCGATACAGTCACCAAGCCTTCCGCGGGCATGCGTCAGGCCATGGCGCAGGCGGTCGTCGGGGATGACGTGTATGGGGAGGATCCGACGGTCAACCGGTTGCAGGAGATGGCGGCGGCGCTCCTAGGCAAAGCGGCGGCGCTGTTTGTGCCGTCGGGCACCATGGCCAACCAGTTGTCCCTGCGCGTGCAAACACAGCCCGGGCGGGAGGTGATCGCGGACCACCGCTCCCATGTGATCCGGTACGAGCAAGGAGCGGGCGCGGCGCTGTCCGGGGCGCAGTTTCATGGGCTCGAGGGGCGCCGCGGCCTGCTGACCCCCGACCAGGTCGAGGCGGCGATCCGGCCCAGGGATCCCCATACCGTTCAAACCGCGTTGATCTGGCTCG
>JBFKNO010000202.1:0-5645 GCA_041629275.1 Nitrospiraceae bacterium | reverse complement strand
GGTACCAATTCGTCGAATCGCGGCCGATGACCCGGGCGGCGACCGT
Source organism: Nitrospiraceae bacterium (assembly GCA_041629275.1). GTDB lineage: Bacteria > Nitrospirota > Nitrospiria > Nitrospirales > Nitrospiraceae > JBFGRM01. The sequence continues at coordinate 5,599 of JBFKNO010000202.1, read as the reverse complement.
CGAGGGCCAGTGCTGGCTCCGGAACTGCAGCAGGCTGGCCAGTCGATCGCTGGCCGAGGCCGCCTCGCGCAACTGATTGGTCTGGCCCTTCAGAAACTCGATCTCACGCCGTAATCGTTCGTTCTCGATGCGGACGTCGCGGAGGGCGACATACCCCCCCCACATGTCCGCCACGCCCCCCCTGAGCGCCGCCATTCCCTGCAGCGGGAAGGAGACGAGATCAGCGATCGGCCGCCCCATGGTTTGCAGAAGCCCCTGGCTCTGCGTGGGAAGGACGAACACCACGGCGAGGAGGAACACCAGGAGGAACAGGATGGCCCGCTTGGGTCCGGAAATGGATCGGAACATCACCATCCGCATGCCGGATGGCGCCCCTTATCGCAGATTCGCGCTTTGCGACATCGCGACCTTCGGGAGCAGTTCCAGCTCATCGAGGATTTTGCCGACCCCGAGCACGACCGAGGTCAGGGGATCATCGACGGTGATGATAGGCAGATTGGTCTCCTCCCGGAATCGGGTGTCCAACCCCTTCAACATGGATCCCCCACCCGTCAGCACGATGCCGCGGTCGATGATATCGCCAGCGAGCTCAGGGGGGGTGTTTTCCAGGGCGACCCGGATGGCATTGATAATCGTGCCGATCGGCTCCTGCAGCGCCTCTCGGACCTCCGCATCATCGACCACCAGGGTCCTCGGGATGCCCGAGATCAGGTCCCGCCCCTTGACCATCATGGTTTTCTTTTCCTCGAAGGGGTACGCCGAGCCGATTTCCAGCTTGATCCGCTCGGCCATATGCTCGCCGATGAGCAGATTGTACTTGCGCTTCACGTAGTTCATGATCGCATCGTCCATGCGGTCGCCCGCGACCTTGACCGACTCGCTGTAGACGATGCCGCCCAGCGAAATGACCGCGATATCGGTCGTGCCGCCGCCGATATCCACCACCATGTTGCCGGAGGGCTCGGTGATCGGCAGGCCGGATCCGATCGCGGCGGCGACCGGCTCCTCGATGAGGTAGACCTCCCGCGCGCCGGCGAGCTCGGCCGAGTCACGCACCGCACGCTGCTCCACCTGCGTGATGCGGGACGGCACGCCGATGATGATGCGCGGCCGCACGAACGCGCTGCGATTCAACGCCTTCGTGATGAAATGCTTGAGCATCTTCTCGGCCATCTCGAAGTCGGCGATCACGCCGTCCTTCATCGGCCGCACCGCGGTGATATGACCCGGTGTCCGCCCCAGCATTCGCTTCGCATCCATGCCGACGGCGAGGACACGCTCCGTTTTTCTCTCGACCGCCACGACGGAGGGCTCGTTCAGCACGATGCCTTTTCCGTGCACATAGACCAGGGTCGTGGCCGTCCCCAAATCAATGGCCAGGTCACTGGAGAACCACCCCAAGAAATCGCCAGTCACACCCACCGGAGTTCCCCCTTCTTGACGCGCGACAGGCAGGCCCTCGACACGGAGAGCTGGAGTCCGTCTCTGTCGCGGCATTGACTCATGGCCGGCTCTGTGGACGCGAAGGGAGGCGAACCCATCCTCCCGCGTTCGGTCCGCTTTCTCTTTGCATATCGAGCACTCCTCGACTCACGACACGCCGTCGCCGTCACCGATAGACCCCATCGCTCGGCTTCCATCAGCCGGCCAGCCGAAGCTGAAGATCGATCCGAGGGGTGCTGCGACAATCCGGAGCGAACATGTTTCGTGAGGCAATGGGTGACAACCAACAGTCGTAGGAGTGGTTGCGGAACCGAAAGAGGTTGAATCCAAAACCTCCCTCGGAAAGACACCACGCACAATTAGTCGGAAAGTATAACAAATTCACCCGCCCACCACAAATTTCTTGTGAAATTTGCCGTTCGGGCGCAGATCGGCTCGCCCCGAGGCCCTCCCGGGACGCCCGACTCCCGGCGGGGGCCCCGCGCCTTGCCAGAAGCGAGCGCCTCCCGCTAGAATGCTCGCTATGACGCCGATGGGAGAGGACGCGGTATGATCAAGCTCATCCGGGAGGGTAGCCGCAAATACCCGTGGATTCTGATCACGCTCATGCTGATGATCGTGGTCGCCTTCATCGTGGGCATGGGTTGGTGGGGGTACGGAGACGCGCACACCGACAGGGTCGCCGAGGTCGGCGAGCTGTCCATCTCCATCGAAGAATATCGACGCACCTATCGGAACTTGTACGATTACTACAAGGAAAACATGGGAGACGAGCTGAAAGACGACGAGGTGAAGCAAGCGGCCCTCGAGAGCCTGGTGAATACCAAGCTGTGGGTGCAGGCGGCCGAGCGTATGGGCCTGACCATTACGCCCGACGAGCTGCGTGCCCAAGTCATCGGACTGCCGGCGTTCCACAAGAACGGCCGATTCCATCCCGACGTGTATCGGACCATCCTCCTGCGCAACCGCCTGACACCGGCTCTCTTCGAAGCCCTGGAGCGCGAGCGACTGTTGGCAGACAAGGCCAGGGCCATGGTCGTCGATTCTGTCGCCTTGACGCCCACCGAGCGGCAGGAGGCGGAAATGCTGGTGGGCACCGTCGCCGAGGTGGGGTCCACCACTCCCGTGGCCAAGGACCTGCTCATGCAAAATTTCCTGTTTCAAAAGCAGCAACGCGCACTCAACGCCTATACGGAGACCTTGAAGACCAGGATTCCGGTCGAGATCTATCGGGAAAACATGTAGCCGCGCCGTCTTACGGCGCCGGTTCTGGCAGCATAGGATGCTGCAGCTACAGGTGCACTGCATCTTTTCAACCTGACCCGATCGAAACAACTCCGTTATGTGATGAGCATCGCGTCCCCATAGCTGTAGAACCGATACCGCTCCCTTACGGCAACCTCGTAAGCCTCTCTGAGCCGCTCCACTCCGACGAACGCCGAGACCAGCATGAGCAGCGTCGTCCGCGGAAGGTGAAAGTTCGTCATCATGCCGTCCACCGCACGGAACCGATAGCCCGGAAGGATGAACAGCTCGGTCCGGCCACTCATGGGGCTGACCGCGCCATCCTCGTCCACCGCCGCCTCCAGCGTCCGCACGACCGTCGTCCCGACGGCGATCACGCGGCCCGTCCCCTGCCGGGTCTCGTTGACGGCCCGCGCAGTCTCCACCGAGAGCTCCACCTGCTCCGGCTCGAGCCGGTGCTCGTGCACCTGATCGACGGTGACGGGCAGGAAGGTGCCGGGACCGACATGAAGCGTGACGGTTGCAATCCGGACGCCTCGAGCCTCGATCGCGTGGAGCAGGCTCGGGGTAAAGTGCAGCCCCGCCGTCGGGGCGGCGATGGCTCCCTCCGCCTTGGCGAACACCGTCTGGTACCATTCGCGGTCGGATTCGCAGGGCTCGCGCTTGATGTAGGGGGGCAGCGGCATCTGACCGGTCGAGCGGACCAGATCCGCCACCGCGGGCGGGTGTGGAAAACGCACCGTCGTCCGCGTGGCCGACCGCTCCACCACGGTCACCCACTCGCCGCCGGTGATCTCGACAACCTGACCGGATTGCAGCTTTCCTTTGGCGAAGGCTTGCCACAGACCGTCACCGAGGTCCCGGACCAGCAGCAGCTCCACACGGCCACCGCTCGGGACCTTTCGGCCCGACAGTCGAGCGGGGATTACTCTCGTGTCGTTGAGCACGAGCAGGTCGCCGTCACGGAGGAGCTCGGGCAGATCGAGGACTCGGTGATGGGTGCAGGTGCCGTCTTGCCTGGACAAGCGCAGCAGCCTGGCGTGGTCGCGGGGCTCGAGCGGTCGCTCGGCGATCAGCGCCGGATCGAAAGGAAAGTCGAAGTCACTGAGCCGCATCAGGGGAGGGGCGCAGGGTCCATGCGGTAGGTTGGGCGCAATTCTGTTCCCGGGAAGTAATAGCGCAGGATCGCGTGGTACGGATACCCCAGCTCGGCCAACTCCTTGGCCCCCCACTGACAGAGCCCGACCGCATGGCCTGCGCCATACCCTGACAGCACGACATCCGCCCCGATCGCATCAATCGTGAATCGCGTGCTCGGGATGACACGGTATCCGACGATGCGGCGGAGGTCCTCGCCCCGCATGAGCAGCTCGCCTCCGGAATGCAGGATGCGCAGCCGGCTCACGCGCCCGGCCTGACTGTAGGCATAGGGCGTGAGCGTCGCGATCGTGCCCACCTCCCAGCCCTCCTGTCGCAGCCCCGTCTCCAGCGTTGCGAGGGGAAACACGGTCCGCCATTCGTAATAGGGGGACTCCCGGTCAAACGGACATTCGACCCCTTTCAGATACGGCAGGTTCTGCGACCAGACGTTGGCCGCGTCTTCGGTGGGACCGGCAGCCGTCGAAGAGAACACCGCGAGGATCGGGCGGTCCTCGTACGTGAGGGCGAGGCCTGCGGTCGACTCCACCGCTTCACGGACTCGGTCCACGACACCCATTCGGCCGCGATAGACCTGGTCTCGGGTCGTGGCCACGACATCGTACTCGCGGTCGGCGCGCACCGTCATCTGGTACAGGGCATAGGTCCGCGTCGCGATCGCTTGCACCTTGAGCGCCTCAGGATGCCACTGGGCGCTCATCTCGGCCGGCACCACGCCCATGACGTAGTCCTCGAGGCCCAGCCGGTTCACGACCCACAGGCCGTTCCCGCGCGACAGGATCTCGACCTCGCCGCCCACCACGAACGGCTCGGGCTCGATCCGAGCCGCCGCGTTCCGGTCCTCTCCGCTGGACGGCCGGGACGTAGGCGGAAGCCGGAGAAATTCCGCCCGCGTTTGAGCGGGACGTGCGTCCTCTTCCTGCCGCACCACCTCCGGAGCGATCAGGCGGAGGTCGTCGTTGCGACCGGACACGATCACGCGATCGGTCGTCAGGCGCTCTCCGTTGACCTCGAGCGCCCGGTCCAGCGGCGTGAACAACAGCCGCGAGCCGACGTGCGCGACCTCCCCGCCCGGGACGCGCACGGTCAGCGCGCGACCTGCCGATACCTCCACCTGCGGCACGTCCTGGTACAGCAGGACGCGGATGGACGCTGTGGTCTCCGCCAAGGACGGCGAGGGAATCACCAGGAGAAACGCGATTCCGGAGAGGAGTCTGTGAAGACGCATGTTATCGCCGTGACAGCAGGTAGAAGAGCAGGCTCAACACCACGCTGATGAGGACGCTCGTCGCAAGGGGGAAATAAAAGGTGACGTTGTCCCGCTTGATGAAGAGATCACCGGGCAGCTTGCCCAGCCACCCCAGCCCATCGCCTAGCCCGGGCACCTTGGACAGGACGGCAAGGAGCACGCCGACCACGGCGATCGTGCCCCCGATGAGGATCAGAAACCTGCCGAGCCCGCCGAGATCCGGCATGACTCACCTCAGCATCAGCTCCGCGATCTGGACCGCGTTCAATGCGGCGCCTTTCCGCAGGTTGTCCGCCACGATCCAAAGGTTGAGCCCATTGCCAACGGAGTCGTCTTCGCGAATACGCCCGACATACACGTCGTCGGTGCCGACCACATCCAGCGGCATGGGGTAAAGCGCGCGGGCGGGGTCATCGTACACGATGACCCCGGGCGCCACGGACAAGACCGCCCTCGCCTCATTGGCGGTCACTTTGCGCTCGGTCTCGATGTTCACCGACTCGG
>JBFKNO010000201.1:0-5646 GCA_041629275.1 Nitrospiraceae bacterium | reverse complement strand
GGCGGCTAAGCGATCTCCTGGCCCAGGACATCATGACCAAGGATGCGGTCAGCGTCTCGCAAGATACGGATATCCGAACCGTAATCTATGTCCTGCAGACGAATCATCTCGTGCGGGTTCCCGTCGTGGATCACGAGCGAAAGCTGATCGGAATCCTGGCACGTCGCGACGTGCTGAAGGGATACCTCCATTCCAAAGCCGATTGAGTTCTCTCTTGACACCTGCGTTGCCAGCTGGCAAACGCAGGCCGGGTCTCCGGCAACCATCTGCCTCTTCCCCGTCCAGGCGCGAGAGCCTCCCGAATGTCTTGAATGTCGCCGCCTTTTTTATCATCGTCTTGCCTTGCTCCACGCAGCGGTCCCGCTCCATCTCTTTCATCCGTTCGTGATCACCGGGGAACGGGGAGCTCGCGGCGTTTCAGCGATGTGCGCGTTTATCCAGAGAGGCAACCCCAACCCTTTTCCAACACCGCGTTCGAGTTTCTCCTTCATTCGGTACCGGTAGAGGCGCTCAAAGCGTTCAGCCGCATCAAGCTCCTACGCGTTCCCAATAGGCGTCGACTGTTTGCTGGATATGCCGAAGCACGTCCTCCTGACGTGTCGGCTCGAAGAGGTGCCGAAACCGACCCTGCAGGCGCAAGTAGCCTTCGACCGGACGCCGTTTGGGGATGTACGTGTGCGTCACTTCTCCATTGATGGCTTCCTTGAGTGGCCACATGCCGGTTTCGACCGCGAGCTTCGCCACTTCGGGCGTGACCGCCGGATCGTAGCCCCAGCCGGTTGGACAGGCTGCCAGTGCCAGAAACAGCTTGGGGCCGTCATAGCGCGCCGCCCGAGCAAACTTCTCCGCCAGGTCGAGCGGATGCCGAGGCGAGATCGTCGCAATGTACGGCGGCCGATGCGCGCGCCAGATCTCGAAGATATCCTTTTTCTCACTGATCGCGGCGGCCGGATGCGATGGCGTGGCATGAGACGTACTCGTCGATGCTCCGAACGGTGTGGCGCCCGAGAGCTGTACGCCGGTGTTTCCGTAGGCTTCGTTGTCGTAGCAGTAATAATAAAAATCCAGGCGGCGATGAATCGCGGCCGAGGTGGAGGAGAGGGCCATGTCATAGGTCGATCCGTCGCCGCCGAGGACGATCACCTTGAGATCTTCGTGCCGCGGGAGGCGCCCTTTCTTCATCAAGATATCCAGCGCATCACGAACGCCCTGGGCGCCGGCTGGCGCCGACCCCATGGTGGTGTAGAGCCAGGAGCCTGCCAGCGGAGTGAACGGATACACCGCCAGCAGGGTCATGCAGCCCGCGGCATTGACGAAGATGACCTTTTCCCCGAGTACCTTCGCAGCCAGCCGTAACGCCTCGAGGCCACCGCAACCGGCGCAGAGGGAGGTCCCCGGCGTAATGTATTCTTCGCGGGGGAGCTGCTTGATCTTCTTGTATGTCTCGCGCTGCCACATCGCCGAAGAGCAGATGGTAAGTGGGTCAATGGGTAACTAGGTAATTGCGGAATTTCCAGCGAAGCCCTGCCCGCATCGCGACAAAGTCATTGATGTGTTTCTTTACAATTACCCAATTACCGAGTTACCTAATTGCCGTCTGTCTTGACAGGCACGTTTGCGATCCTGATGGCTTCTTCCATGTGGCGATGGTCCTCCTCCGTGTACAGGAGGATAGGCCCGATACTCTTTTCCAGCTTGCCGGCCTTCGCCGTCTCTGCGAAGAGCGTTTCGAATTCTCCCTCCGAAATGTTCTTTCCACCAAGCCCGCCGATAAAGGAGCACAAGGCGCGGGGCCGATCGGCGGCGGGATACAACGAGGCGCTGACTTCCTGAAAGAGGATTCCGCCAAGACCCGGCGCAAGATTTTGGTCCAAGACGGCGACCGCCCTGCGACCTCGCAAGGCGTCGACCACCGCGCCGGTCGGCCAGGGACGAATGACTCGGAGCCGCAGCAGCCCGACGCGGCGTCCCTGCGCCCGCGCGGCATCGACGGCGGCCTTGCCTTTCGTGGCGAACGAGTTGCTCATGACCAGCACATCCTCCGCGTCCTCCAATCGATAGCATTCGACCAGGCCGTATCGCCTCCCGAACAGCCTGGCGTATTCCGCTGCCGCCTCTTGATGCACGGCGAGCGCGTTCAGGGCGCCGAGGTGCATCTGGTGCCGGAAGTACGAATACTCGCCGCCCCGCAGCACGGCCACCCCCAAGGCTTGAGGCGCAGAAGCCTTGAACCCGAGGTGCTCCGGTCGATAGGCAGGGAGGAATCGTCGCACCTGGTCGGGCTCCGGTATCGTGACCGGCTCTCTGGTAAAGGAGAGATAAAATCCATCCAAGTTCACGATCAGCGGCAGCATCACACGCGAATCCTCAGCGATGCGATAGCCCAGAAGAATCGAATCCAGCACTTCCTGGCAGGTCTCGGCGTGGATCTGGAGGAAGCCGGAATCTCTCGCCGCGAGCACGTCGTTATGGTCCGCTTCCAACGTGATCGGGGCGGCCAGGGCTCGAGACACGTTGACGAGGACCAGGGGAACCCGCCAGCCCGCAACCGAATAGAGGACCTCGAACGCGTAGAGCAGCCCTTGGCTCGATGTGGCGCTGAACACCCGCACCCCTGTGGCAGCGGCCGCGCCCGCTGCCGTCATCATGGAGTGCTCCGAATCCAGGGTCACGAACCTGGCGTCCAGGTCCCCGCGATCGCACCAGTCAGCGAGCGTTTCGATGATCTCGGTCTGGGGCGTGATCGGAAACGCCGGCACGTAGTCGACGTCCGCCAGTCGGGCGCCCCACGCCGCCGCCACATTCCCGGTCATCATCTCGGCGGTTCCGAGGGGTTGCGTCATCGCTTCACCTTCTCCTCTTCTCGCAGCGACGTCAGGGCGTGTGTCGGACACTCTTCGATGCAGAGACCACAGCCCTTGCAGTAGTCGTAGTCGATGATCGGCCGATCCTTGTCGGTCAGCTTGATGGCGCCTTCCGGACAATAGACGAAACACAGCGTGCAGCCGTTGCATTTGTCGAGATCGAGATCCGGCCGGAAGATCCTCCAGTCTCCCGTCTTCCGGAGATACGCATTCGCCCGCGCCGCGACGCGGGCGGTGCCGCGAGTCGGCGGATCGTAGGAGGGCGTCCAGAGGGTCTGAGGCGCGGGGCGAAGGGAAGATGCCACGCGAGCTCCCCTCGCCTCGACGGAGTCAAAGCACTCCAAGGCAAGGTCAAGATTCTGTGTGACAATGGAATCCCCCAGACCCAGCCCTCGCAGCTCTCGGCTGACCGCCTCCTTCACGGTTTCTCTTTTGAGACCGGCAAGGCGACCAGCCACCGCACCGAGGGGCGCACTGAGAGCAGATCCTTTTCCGAGTCGCGCCAGGCTCCGGCTGGTGAGGTCCAGCGTGGTCACGTGTTGAGACAAGCCGTGCTCGTGCCTGAGCACCTCCGGAGGTGCGGCGCTGTTGACGAACAGCACCGTGTCCGTCGTCGTGCCGTCGAGCACCCGCGCTGCCGGATCTGCCAAGAGGCTCGCGTCGGCGACCACGAGGAGATCGGGATGTGCAATGAGGCCGCGCTCGAGAATTGGGCCGCCTGCCAGACGGCAGAACGCCACGACTGGTGCTCCACGTCGCTCCGCTCCGTAGATCGGCGAGTCTTGAGCGGTCCAGCCTTCCAGAAACGCGGCCGTCCCGGCGATTCTCGCCGCGGTCTTGGCCCCCTGCCCGCCCCGGCCGTGAAAGCGGATGCGGAGCAAGGCAGGATGACGCCCGCCCTCCTCGCTGGCACCAGCTCCTTCGGGAAACGTCTTCATGTGTGCCCTTCCTGAGGCGTGACCCTGAGGCACACAAGATCCGTGCCCGAGCTCTAGACTGGCCTTCCACTCGGTCCGCGTGCCCAAGTCTGGATCACCAGTCTGGATCACCAGGCCTCACGCGCGACTTGCCTGGTGCCGGCCCCTTCTTTGGTCCCGGCTGGCCAGGGGCCCTGTGGCATCCTGGTTCCTCCCTCACCCGGGGCTGTAGCAATTCTCCTCAGGTTGTGTGCCTCCACACACCGTTTATTCACAAAAATCCATGCTGGGTGTTGCTTCCGCATACCCCCAGCAGGTTGAAAGTGGCCGCGTGTTTGCTTATTGATGATGCTCTTGAGAGGAGCCCGGGCCCATGGCTGATCAGATTATCGTGCAGGAGTCCCCGACCCTTCCGGCCGTCCAGCAGCGGGTCGAGATCGTGGAGCGCAAGGGAATCGGGCATCCCGACACCATCTGCGACTCGATTGCGGAACGGATCTCGATCGAGCTATCCCGGGTCTATTCCAGGACGTTCGGACGCATACTTCATCACAATATCGACAAAGGGTTCCTCGTCGCCGGACAGGTGTCCTGCGAGTTGGGTGGCGGGCGAGTCATTGAGCCGATGCGCCTCATCATTGGGGACCGGGCCACATTCGGGATCAAGGACCGGGAGGTGCCTGTCCCGCAGATCGCCGTGCAGACGGCGAAGGAGTGGATGAAGAGCCACCTGCGGCACGTGGATCCGGACCAGCACGTCGACTATCAGATCGAGCTGAAACCGACCTCCGAGGAATTGGGAGCCATCTTCGCGCCTCGCCGCGGGTTGCTGGTCGCGAATGACACGTCGGCGGCCGTGGGCTATGCGCCGCTGACACCCACGGAACGGTTGGTCTACGATGTCGAACGGTTTCTCAACGGCTCGCGCTTCAAGTCGGAATTCCCGGAGACCGGCGAGGATATCAAGGTCATGGGGATCCGCACGGGGGATGCGCTCTCCCTGACGATCGCCATGCCGTTCTTAGCGGGGCTCATTCGATCGGAGCGGGCCTATTTCCGCCTCAAGGAGCGTGTGCGCCTCGAGCTTCGCCGTTACGTCAGGGGAAGACCACAAAGCTGCAGAAGCGTTGACGTCATGCTGAACGCTCTCGACCGAGAGGGAAAAGGACTCGGAGGGATGTATCTCACGCTGCTCGGCACCTCGGCCGAGCAGGCTGATTCCGGGCAGATCGGTCGAGGCAATCAGCCCTGCGGTGTGATCCCGATCAGCCGACCGACCAGCGGAGAAGCCGTTGCGGGCAAAAACCCCGTGAGCCACGTGGGCAAGATCTATAACATGCTGGCGTTCCAACTGGCAGCACGCATCCACCGAGAGGTCGGAGGGGTGACGGAGGCGACTGTCCAGCTGTGCAGCACGATCGGGGTCCGCATCGATCGGCCGGCTGTCCTGGCCGTGCAGGTGAGCCTGGCGCGCGGCGTTCCCCTTCCTCGAGTGAGCGGCCCTATTCGACGGATCGCGAAGGACTCCTTACGACACCTCGGCGCATTCTGCGAGGAGCTGGCCAAGGGGAAATATCCGGTCGCATAGCAGAGACGTGAGGCGGAACGAGAAGCAGAGTCTTCGTTCCGTCATTCCTGCGAAAGCAGGAATCCAGGGGGCGTCAGCCCTTTTTGGCGGGCCCGAAAGAAGCCTCGGGAAAATGGATCCCCCCTTGCGCGGGGATGACGGATGGAAGATCCTCAGAAACTAGCCTAGAACGAGGGAACTTGGAATCTCGTACGTCTCTCCTGAGCGTTGAACATCAGAGGAGTGTTGATGGCTGATTACCGGCACGAGCTCGAGACGGCCAGTCGCTTGGCGCGGG
>JBFKNO010000200.1:0-5670 GCA_041629275.1 Nitrospiraceae bacterium | reverse complement strand
GGAAGTCTCCGAGCTGAATGCCACATGGAAGGAAGGCCGGGTCGTCCAGAGCCCGGCGATCCACGTGGGGGTCGCGATCTCCCTCCGCCGAGGCGGTCTCGTCGCCCCCGCCATCCACGACACGGACCAGAAAGGCCTGGGCGACCTCATGCGTGACTTTCGCGACCTCGTCAAGCGAGCCCGCGCCGGCACACTGCGCGGCTCGGAGCTGTCCGATCCCACGATCACCGTCACCAGCCTGGGAGAGCAGGGGGTGGAGACCGTGTTCGGGGTGATCTATCCGCCGCAGGTCGCCCTCGTGGGCTTCGGGAAGGTCGTCGAGAGACCCTGGGTGTCTGACGGAAAGGTGGTGTCGCGACACATCGTCACGGCGACCCTGTCCGGCGACCATCGGGTCACGGACGGCCATCGCGGCGGACTCTTTCTCGCAGCAGTGGATCGTCTCCTGCAGGAGCCGAGTCAATTATGACCGACACCAAGTCGTCAGACGATCTGAAAGCCACGATTCTTCGCACGCTCGGCGAGATCGCCCCGGAAGCGGACCTGACGTCCCTCAAGCCCGACGTCAGCTTCCGCGACCAACTGGATATCGACTCGATGGACTTCCTGAACTTCGTGATCGCGCTGCATGAAGAGTTGCATGTCGAGATCCCGGAGGCCGACTACCCCAAGCTGTCGACTCTCAGCGGGTGCGTTGATTACCTCACGGCCGGTCGGTCACGCCCACGCGGGGACTGACGGGCTCATGAGCGCAACGAGAGAGACTGTGCCGCGCCAGGACAACCCCATCGGGACGATCGCCGAGGTCCACGGTCCCATCGTCGACAACACCTGTCGGCGCCTGCCGTCGATCCACGAAGCCCTCTACGCAGCGCTCAACAGCGAGCGCTATACCTTCGAGGTCTATCAGCACCTCGACGAGCGCCACGTTCGCGCCATCACGCTGCACACGACGAGCGGACTGCAGCGGGGGATGCCCTTCTTCGACACCGGCGCGCCCGTCCATGTCCCCGTCTCCGCCGAATGCCTGGGGCGACTCGTGAACGTCTTCGGCGAGCCGCTGGACGGAGGACCGGCCTTGGGACAGCTGATGGACGTCCTGAGAGAACTGCAGGTCGGCCGGGCACCCGGCCGCCTCCTCGACATCCATGTCTGGCACCACCTGCCCGCCGATGGGGGAACGCAGGTCACCTCCCGCCGTCCGCTGTTGCCGGCGCGCGTGTCGTCCGAGCAGGTCTCGTATCCCCCGGTGCTCTACCTCGAGCCGGCGCGCTTCGCCGCCGGGCTCATTGACGAATACCTCTTCGCCGTCTTGCACGAAATCTTTTATGACTCCCTGATGGCCGAGAACCAGCGTCGCTTCCAGCAAATGGATCAGGCCGTGAATAGGCTCCAGAGGGACCTGGCGGACTTGCGTGGACAGCGCAACACGCTCCGGCAGGAAGAGATTACGGAGGAGATCGAGGTGATCATGTTGAGCGCGGAGGCCTTGAGCCGGCCTCTCAAGCCTCGTTGAAGAGACGCGAGCCCCGCCCCCCCTGTCGCATTTGGCCACATGACCCATGAAACTCCCTGGCCAGAAACGCCCCACCGCACTCCTGCCGAACGGGGATCTCGTACCGTTTTCGAGCCGTTGCGAAGGAATTCCTGTTCCAGGCTCTGGCATTTGAAGTGCAGAGTCGTCACCCGGAAGGTCTCAGGGTCCCTTGCTCGGGGCGGGTGTGTTTCCAGGGGCTCGTTCGAGGAGTCGGCGGATCGCCGCCAATCGCGTGGAGGCGGCTGTTTCCCCCCGCCGCTGGCAGAGTCGGTCGATAATCCCCGGGTCTGCGTGATGGCGCTTGCGTGCCGCGGAGTTCCAGGTGGCAGCAAGAAGCGCCGGATGAGGCGGAGTCGGGCCTGTGCGTTGACGGAATTTCCGCTTGGTTCTCAGGAGGACGACGTGATGGCTCAGCAATCAAAGGTTCCAGGTGGGGGCGCGCCGCGAGATGTCCGGCGCGTCGAGGAGTATGAGCACGACACGTACAAGAGCAAGGGCAAGTTGAAGGAGCCGACGGCCTGCCCGCGATGCGCAGCCGTCTACGAGAAGGGCCGGTGGACCTGGAGCCCCAAGCCGTCCGGCGCTCACGAAGCGCTGTGCCCCGCATGCCATCGGATCGCCGATCACTGCCCGAAGGGCCTCGTGACGCTGACGGGTGCATTTCTGGCGGAGCACCGCGACGAGCTACTTGGGATCGCGCACAACGAGGAGAAACGAGAGAAAGGACAACACCCGCTCGCGCGCCTCATGCGTATCGAGCCGCAAGACGACGGCGTGGTGATCTCCACGACCGACACACACCTCGCCAGACGGATCGGGGAGGCGATTCATCATGCCTGCCAGGGCGAGCTGAATTTTCATTATGACGAGGGGGAAGACTTTATTCGCGTCTCATGGATGAGGTAATCTGGAAACCGTAATTGGGTAATTCGGCAAGTGGGTAATTGCGGGAAGAGGAAGAGGTGAGGATCCGTTCCGACCAATTACCCAGTTACCGATTTACCCAATTACCGAATTGTCCGAGCGAGCTGGCTGAGAAATGATGCGTATATTAATTGCCGTCGATTGGTCGGATGAAACGTTCGCCGCGGTGCAGACGGTCGGACGGATGTACTGTCCGGACGAATTGGCCCTGATCCACGCGGTCGACGTCACGCCCTTCGAGTCGCCCGTGTTCGCCCCGCATATCGCGAAAGCGGCCTATGCCGACGTCCGCGACGCCATGGTCCAATCCGGCGAGCAACTCCTGGAGCAGACCGCGGCCCTGGTACCGGCAGGCGTCAAGTCGACGCGACGCCTCTGCGAGCTCGGGTCACCGGCCGATGTGATTCTCGATGCGGCGCGCACGGCGGCCGCCGACCTGCTGGTGCTCGGCACCCGGAGCCGGGGAAAGATCGCCGAGCTGCTGCTCGGCAGCGTGTCGCATCGCGTCCTGCTGCACGCGCCATGCTCCACCCTCCTCGTGAAAAAGCCCCTGAAGTCTCTGAGCCGCGCCCTCGTCGCCATCGAGGGCCCGGACGACGCCGCTCAGGTTCGCGATTGGCTGCTGGGCCATCCGTTCACGCAGCGACTCGACCTGACGGTCCTCCACGTCTTGCCCAACCTGCATTTCGGTGATCCCGCGACCGAGCTCTCGTACGCCTCCTGGGTCGAGCAAACGGAAAAGGCGGCGCACGGCCTACTGGACGAGCTCAAGGGATCGCTTCAGGGCAAGCGCTATTCGGTGACGACCACGGTGACGGCGGGGTTTCCCGCACAGGCCATCGCCGAGGCTTCCCAAGCCTGCGATCTCGTCATCGTCGCCTCGCACGGCCGGACCGGCCTGAGCCGTTTTCTCCTGGGAAGTGTGTCGCACGCGGTGGTGCATCGCGTGGACTGTCCGATCCTCGTGGTCCGGAAGTAGGTGTGCGGCGCGTTCAGCCAGGAAGGAGCATGAGCGATGGATCCGCTGATGATGCTCGGTCTGCTTGCCATCGTTCTCGGCGCCGTCGGCCTGGGCGTGTTGTTCGCCGGCCGAAAAAAGAAACAACGGTAGGAGGAGAAAGGACGTCAGCTGTATGGTCAACAAGAGTGCCGTTATCGCGGTCATGCTCGTGGTCCTGTGCGGCTCATGGGTCGCGGCACAGGGCTTGGTTGGCAACCCCAAGCGCGGGGAGGCAGTCTATGAAAAGCAGTGCCTCCGCTGTCACGGTCCCAAGCTCGATGGCGACGGAGAGGACGGGCGGTACCTCATCGTGCGACCGGCCAATCTCCGCTCGATGGAGGTCCGGCTCAAGTCGGATTGGGAGCTCCTGATCGCGATCACGAACGGGGTCCTCTTCAGTCCCATGCACGGGTGGCGGAACCGGATGAGTGACCAGGAGATCATGGACGTGCTCGCCTACATCCGCATGATGGCGCCGCCGGAAACAATCAGCTGAGCCGGTGCCGCTTCGACCTCGCGCGACGCGGGCGCGAGGTGCGACGGGGAGGGGTCGATCAGGCGGTGACCCGCTCACGCCCAGGGCACCCAAATACCGCGGCGTCACGCCCTGACCCAATGGTGGTGATCTCGCCCGCTCGTCCCGAGCCCTCTCACACACAATCGCCTGTCCGGCGTCGGCGCATCGGTTCGTGCCCCAAGAGCCTCGTTGTCCATCAGCTCTTCCTCACGCCCCCGACAACATCGCATGGCCGCCACGGATCGCACGCTGTGCGGCTCCACCGCTCGCGCCACGACCAGATGCACGAGGTCGTGTGAAACACGCCAGGAAGACGATCATCGCAGGCAGTCTCGTACTGGTTGCGGTCGCCGGCCTGTACGCTCTCGTCGATCGGTGGATCTCGTCGAACGAGCTTTCCGCCGGGCTCATCCAGGCCAACGGCCGCATCGAAGGCGATCGCGTGACGGTCTCCAGCAAATTTCCGGGTCGCGTCCGGGAGCTGCTGACCCGGGAGGGCGCCACCGTCACCGTGGATCAGGTCATGGTCCGCCTGGACGACACGCAGACACGCGCCCAGGTCGAGCAGGCGCGACAGGCCTGGGCGGCGCTCGAGGCCCAGTTTCAGGGGGCCCATACGGACCTGGCCATCCTGAATCTGGATGTCCCGCTCGCCATCGAGGCCGCCGACGAGCGTGTGCGGGAGGAGCGCGCCAAGCTCGCCAAGGCCCTGGCGGTGGAGAAGGACGCGCGGATCGACGCCAGACGCTATCGTGATCTCTATGCGCGAGACAACGCCACGCAGCAGGAGCTCGACCGGGCGGACACGAAATGGAACGTGGCGCGCAACGACGTGGCGGCCTCGCGGGCGGAGCTGGCCCGCGCCTCGCGGGAGCTGGCCCAAGCCGAGCTGGGCTGGAAACGGATCCGTGCGAAGGAATCGGAGGTGGAGGCCCTGGAGCGCCAGCGTGACCGGGCCGAGGCTGCGCTGGAGGAAGCCGAGAGTATCCTGGCCGATCTCACCATTCGGGCCCCGATCAACGGGACCATCACGACGCGGATGGCGGACGTCGGCGAGTTCGCCAACGCCGGCACACCGCTGTTCGAGCTCGTGAACCTGGACCAGCTCTATCTGAAAGTCTATGTGCCCGAGATCCAGATCGGCAAGGTCCGGCTCGGGCTCCCGGCTCGCATCTACACCGACGCGTTCCCCGACCAGCCGTTCCCTGCGACGGTCCGATACATCGCTTCGCGCGCGGAGTTCACGCCGAAGGAAGTGCAGACTCCCGATGAGCGCGTCAAGTTGGTCTACGAGGCGAGGCTCTATCTGACCGAGAACCCCGAGCACCGTCTCACACCGGGCCTTCCGGCCGACGCGGTCATCCGCTGGCAGGGGGACGTGGAGTGGCAAAAGCCGAAATGGTAGAAGTGAGGAGTGAAAAGTAGCGCACGAGCGACATGAGACCCGGCGATCAGCACTCAGGACTCGAAACCACGCGCGAGGGTCCAATCATCCGTGTCTCCGGATTCGAGAAGCGGTACAAGGCCCGCGTCGCGGTGCAGGGCGTCGATCTGACCGTGAAGCCGGGCGAGATGTACGGTCTGATCGGCCCGGACGGAGCCGGCAAGAGCAGCCTGATGAAGGCAGTCGCCGGGGTCCTGTCCTACGAGGGCGGATCCATCGAAGTCCTCGGCGTCACCGTGAACTCAGAG
>JBFKNO010000199.1:0-5672 GCA_041629275.1 Nitrospiraceae bacterium | reverse complement strand
GATCCGCCCGAAGCCGTTGACGCCGATTCGTAGTGCCATGGAAAAGTCTCAGAATATCGAAGGGTTGGAATGTCTGGAAATGCCGCGCCATGTGGCGGCGAACCCGGAATAGTACCGGGCATGTGAGGGGATGTCAAGGTACTCGATGTCCTTCTCTTCTGTCAGCCCTGCGGAAGCAGGGATCCAGGCCCCGTCTCCCTGGAGTTACGGGGCCACGATAGACAAGGTGGATGCCTGCCTTCACGCGGATGACGGAAATGGTGGCAGGAAGCACGACGGTTCGCGGACGCAGTTGACGCTGTGAACACAATTGACGCTATGGACGCGATTGACGCGACCGACCCGGATCTTATGCCCTGGATATGCTCAATTAGACGATGTACAGTCACGGACGTGAGTTGTCTCTGCGCCATCTCATGGCGCCTTGCCGTAGGCAGCATAAGATGCTGCCGCTACAATCGGACGGCCATGACGCCGTCCGACGAGGAGCGGGACAAGGGTCCGCGTTTGGTTTGATCAGGGGCTGTCTGTGAGCGAATCGTTCTTCGCGAAATCGGCCGCGGTGCTCGAGTGGGACCGCATCATCGACACGCTGGCGGGCCTCGCGCATTCGGCGATGGGGGCCGAGCGGTGCCGCGCGCTGGTCCTCGAAACCGGGGTGGAATCCGCCAGGGCCCGCATGCGGGAGACCGGCGAGATGGTGGCCTTGTCGGAGGAGGGAGATTCGTTCCCGTCCATCTCCTTCTCGGACGTGCGGGGAGCCCTCCTGCGCGCGGCGAAGGGAGCGGGGCTCGAGCCGCACGATCTCCGTGACGTCTCGGTCGCGCTCGGGATCGGGGGGGATGTCGCCGGCTTTCTCTCCCGGCGACACGATCGCGTGCCCGCCCTCTGCGCGGCGGCGGCGTCGCTCGAGCCGCTCGGGGAGCTCCGCCAGCTCAAGGTCATGATCGACCGGGCGGTGGACCCGGAGGGGAACATTCGCGAGTCCGCCACGCCGGACCTCCGGCGTCTGAGCCAGCACGCGCACGATCTGAAGCAGCGCATGCGGGACAGGCTGGCCGTCATCCTGGAGTCCCGGCGCTATGCCGAGGTGCTGCAGGAGCGCTATTTTGCGCAACGCGAAGGCCGCTACCTCGTGCCGATCAAGGCCGAGATGCGGGGACGGGTCCCCGGCATCGTCCACGATGTCTCGGCCAGCGGCGCGACGGTGTTCCTGGAGCCGCGGGAGCTGGTCGAGCTGAACAATTCGATCAAGGTGGCGGAGCTGGAGGTGGAGCGCGAGGTCCGGCGCATCCTCAAGGAAATCTCGACGGCGGTCGCGGAGCAAGGACCGGCGATCGAGCGCGTGCTCGACGTGCTGGCGGAATTCGACTGCATCGCGGCCAAGGCCGCGTTGAGCCGACTGGTGAAGGGCAAGCCGGTGAGTCTCAACGACCGCGGCCGCATCGTGCTGCGACAGGCGCGTCACCCGTTGCTCGTCCTCTCCCGCGAGCATGTCGTGCCCAACGATCTCCGGTTGGACGAGACCGTGCGCGCCCTCGTGATCTCCGGTCCCAACACCGGCGGGAAGACCGTGACCCTCAAGACGGTCGGACTGTTCGCGCTCATGGTTCGCGCGGGCCTGCACGTCTCCTGTGCGCCCGACAGTGAGATGGCCGTCTTCCCCGAGCTGTTTGCCGACATCGGTGATCCGCAGGACCTGGCCCGGGATCTGTCGAGCTTTTCGGCCCACATGACGCAGATGATCGCGTTGCTCCGGCACGCCGGGGCCGGTTCCGCCGCCGGAGACGATCGGGCCCCCGAGACCCTGGTCCTGCTGGACGAGCTCGTGACCTCCACCGATCCCACGGAGGGCGCCGCGCTGGCCGAAGCCTTGCTCGTGGAGCTGACCCGGCAGAATCTCAAGGTGGTCGTCACGACGCACTACAACGCGCTCAAGCTGCTGGCCCAGACCACGCCCGGCTTCAAGAACGCGAGCCTCGAGTTCGACGTGGGCACGCTGTCGCCGACCTATCGCCTGATCATGGGCGTGCCCGGCGGGTCCTCCGCCATCGAGATCGCCGGACGGTTGGGGCTGGGCGACGCCATCCTCGAGCACGCGCTGCAGTTGATCACGCGCGAGGACCGGCTTCTCGAGCAGGTGTTGGAGGACCTCCAGGAAAAGCAGCGCCGTCTCCATCGGGACGAGGAAGTCATCGCCGGGTTGAAGGCCGAGGCGGAGGAGTCGGCGCGGGAGGCGCGAGAGATCGCGGAGCGCTTGAGGGCGTCGGAGCGCGAAGAAAAGAAAGGAATGAAACGGAAGCTCACGGAGGACCTGCTGCGGGCGCGAGCCGAGGTGCAGGCGATTCTGGAGGAGCTGAAGCGGGATCGGACGCTGATCAAGGCGAAGGAGGCCAAGCGGCAACTGGCGGAGGTGGATGCGCAGGCCTCGGCGCGGCTGGGGCCCGTGACGGGGACGGTCCCGGTCGAGCAGCTCGACGCCGGTGGGATGGTCGAAATCAGCGGGCTCGGCACGACGGGAGTCCTGCTGGAGTCGGCCAGAGACAAGCGGCGCGTGCGCGTGCGCGTCGGCGATCGCGAGATGTCGGTGGCGGTGTCCCAGCTCGTCGGGCTGGGGCATGGCGAGGAGCAGCCGCATCGCGAGCAGAAGGGAAGCCCGCCTCGCAGCCCGGCCGTTGAGGGGCCCGCCAGTCTGGAAACGGATCAGGCGCTGGTGGTGGATCTGCGAGGAAAGACGGCCGAGGATGCCCTCGACGAGACGATCAAAGCCCTGGATCGGGCGGCCATGGGGGGACTGCCCTGGATTCGACTGATCCACGGGCACGGGACCGGCCGGCTCAAGGCCTCGCTGCGCGACTATCTCGAGACGTCCCCCTACGTCGCGCGCTTTCGACCCGGCGCGCGGGCAGAAGGAGGAGATGGGGTGACGATCGTGGAGTTGAGGTGAATGGGTCAGAAGTGAGGAGTCAGGAGTGAGGAGAAAAGGCAGTCCTGAGTGCTGAGTGAGTACCCCCCTCCGTCATGCCTGCGGAAGCAGGCATCCATCTTTCTTTTGGGCGATCCCTGGATTCCTGCTTTCGCAGGAATGACGGAAAAGGAGGCAGGAATGACGATCCTTCCCGGACGCGACCGACGCTTGAGACGCGATTGACGCTTAGTGGCTGGCCAATAGAGGCGACCGGTCGGTCAGCGCCTCGTAGGCTTGGTCGACGGAGCTGACCGGGGAGACCTGCATGAGGAAGGGGGTCTGCCAATCACTGTCCGCGGGGTCCTGCTCTTCCGGGATCAGGACGCGGCGGAGGTGCGCCGCTTCGGCCGCGAGGATTTTCTGGGGGACGGAGCCCACCGCGCCGATCTGCCCTTCCGGCGTAACCGTTCCGGTCATCACCCGATCGTCGGCGATGGGTTCCCCCTTCGCCATGGCCATGACGCTCAGGCTGACCATGGCCGAGAGGCTTTCCCCATAAATCGTCAGCTCGCGATAGGGCACCGTGAGCACCACCGTCCACGAGTCACAGGGGATGTCCATGGACTGGGCGGCCCGGATGATGCCCTGCTTGATGGAGGTTTGTGCCATTCTGGAGAAGCGGCCCGGGGAGTTTCTGAAGAACACCGCGAGACCTGAATGATCGTGGCGGTTCTCGAAGGAGACCTGCAGGTAGACGACCGTGCCGCGAGGCTCGGGCCCCATTGTCACCCCGAGGATGGGAACCAGCCGCTCTTGCTCCGAGCTCTGCGCCTTGAGGGTGGTGGCCTGGCCAAGGACGCCCCAAAGGACGAGGGCCCCCATAGCAAGTGACATGCCGACCGAGGGCCGGCTTCTTTCAGTTTTCACTCGTGCGTTCAACATTACTAGTAAATGTACCACTTTGCTTAATAGAGGCCAGTTTTTGCGTACTTCCAGCAGAGCCCCCCGGACCGTGGGTGGCGACCCCCCTCAAAAGGACTATCGGTTTTTCCAAGGGGCACTTGAGAGCACGCGGGAGGGGAAAGCGGGACTTCGGCGTGGGACGAGTAGGAGGGAGAGTCAGCGACGGGCGTCGAAAGACCGGGTGCTCGGAAGATGACGGAGTGATCGGCGCGTCAGGGCGGACAGGGCAAGTCGTCCGGCCTTACCTGGGGGTGCGGGCGGGGCGGCCGGCGGGGGCGGGCGTGGCAAGTGCAGAGGGGCGGGCGGTGTTGCGCAGGGCGATGCGGACGTTGCGCAGGAAACCGGCGTGCTTGGGCCGTTTGAGCGGGCTCGTCCGGAAGGCGGCGGCGAAGTCCGGCTCGGACATGCGCGCGAGATCCTGTAAATCGGGGGCCAAGGTCGAGGCCCGAGGCTGAAAAGCCTCTTCCGTGGTTGGCAAGGCCTGATGGTTGTAGGGACAGACGTCCAGGCAGTCATCGCAGCCGAAGATACGATTCCCCATCCTGTCGGCCAGCTCTGCCGGGATCTCCTCGCCGTGGCGCAGCTCGATCGTGAGGTACGAGATACATCGGCCGGCGTCGACCACGTAGGGCTCCGTGATGGCGCCGGTCGGGCACGCCCGGATACAGAGCGAGCAGGATCCGCAGAGGTCGCTCCCGGGCTCGTCCGCCTCAAGCGGAACCGTCGTCAGGATCTCGCCGAGGAGGAGCCAGGAGCCGAACTGGTGCGAGACGAGGTTGGAGTGCTTTCCGATCCAGCCCAGGCCGGCCTGCTGGGCCCAGGCTTTTTCCATGAGGGGACCCGTGTCCACGTAGACCTTGCTGTGGGCGTCCGGACGGCGAGCGCGCAGAAAGGACTCGAGCCGCTCCAGACGCTCACGGAGCACCTCGTGGTAGTCCTCTCCCCACGCGTAGCGGGCGATGCGGCCGCGCCCGGCCCCCTCGTCCGCCCGGTCCGCGGTGTAGTAATTGGTGCCGAGCGAGATCACGGATCGGCACCCCGGCAGCACCTGGCGTGGGTCGGCGCGACGTGACGGCTCCCGCGCCAGCCACTGCATGGTGCCGTGATACCCGCGCCGCAGCCATTCCGCCAGCCGGGCGTGCAGCGTCGTCGTGAGTGCCTGCTCGGAATCCGACGCGTCGACCTGGCAGATGCCGACGGCGCTAAAGCCGAGACGATGGGCCTCGCCTTTGAGCTCCGCGGAGAGGGGCATGGCGGCTCACCGTCCGGGTCTCTGGGGCTGGTATTGCGAGGGGGCATCCTTCCCCCCGCAGACGAACATCACGCTGAATCTGGCTGAGCACTGGGGAGTCTTGCACGTCCCGCAGGTGCCGGTGATCTTCGTCTTCCAGTCGGTGTGGCTCTCGTCGAATTGGCAGGTGGTATTCCCGCCCTTCGAGACATTGGTCCACGGCTTGTCGGTGCCGGGGAAGTTCGCGACCTCGCAGCCGAAGGGGATCGGCACCTCGCAGCTGCCGGAGCCGTCATCCTTGGCCATGCCGAAGTTGCAGACGGACTCGGTCGTGGCCTTGCCGCCGAAGAATTGCGCCAAGGCCGGGCCGCCCAGCGCCAGGCCTGTCACCAGGAGCAGCCCTCCCAAGACAAATGCGAGGATACGTCTGAACGGTCGATATGCAGATCTCATCATTCCTCCGTAAGATATGGCGGTTGCTCCTGTCCTTCTTCTCTGCCATTCCTCTTCTCTGTCATCTCTGCGAAAGCAGGGATTCCGCGGGCATGACGGGTAAAGGAAATTCCGCCG
>JBFKNO010000198.1:0-5687 GCA_041629275.1 Nitrospiraceae bacterium | reverse complement strand
GAAATGTACGAAAGCAGCGACACGAGCCCCAAACCCAGGAGCACTCGATTGCTCCCCTCGAAACCCAACAATAGAATCATGACACCGATCGTAATCCCCTGGGCCTCAAGGGATACGGCGCACAGGAGCGCGGTACCGACCAGGGCTGTGATCGAAAAACGGTCGGACATGGACTGACCTCGGCGCTGCAACAACTGCCAGACCACATACAGCGCCACCGCACCCAACAGCAGTTCGCCCATCCACGGCTGAATCCACGCCTCAGGCCGGCTTCGCGGAGTGTGCAGCCCCAAGGCCGTGTAAGAAGCCAGCACGCCAACTTTCAGATGAATCAGAGCGAGCACCAATCCATACCCACAGGCCTGCAGCTTTCTCATGTACCTGGGATGACGAAACTCGTTGAGCCAGACCCAAGCAACGAGCAACATGACGACACCGATGAAGACGTAGGCGGAACCCAGGGACGTCAAGGTCCTGGAGAAGGCAAAGGTCGCAAGGAAAGAGGAAAAGACCCCATGGACAAAATTCGGCATGACTATGGCCAGGAACACCTGGAGACACGCCACCAGCGTCCACGCCATGGCCGTGTTCGGTTCCGTGATACGGAAGACGGCCCAGGCCACCAGCACCTGCCCGGCGAGACTCACGGCCATACCCAGGTGCTCGAAAAACTCATTCTTTGGCATGCGCAACATGGCAAACGCGCCGCCGATCATGGCTCCACCGACGATGATGGAAGCGGCGCTGCTTTTAATAATGAACTGAAGCCCCATGCCGATAAACCCAAGCAGGAACAATGCAGCGAGCCACCCGGAAAACGCCAACAGCGCCCTCACATACCAGGGTGATTCCAGCTTTCCCGTTTCGGGCGCTGCTCCGTGGACTACGCCTGCATCGAGCAAGGTCGTCCACACGGGTTCGTTCTGGTGGCTCATGATTGCCACTCCCGATGAACCTGCTTCAGCCAGACAGCCGCGCCCGTCCCCATCGCAATGACCAGAAAAGCGAGCAACAAAAAGCTGCCGGAGGAGAACTCTTTCAACAAGTGCTTGGACAGGAATGCCACCGCCACCACAATACCCGACAGGCAGCCACCTGCGAGCATGAACATATCGGGCCTTAGTCTTCCATAAAAGACGTACAGTGCCCCCAACCACGTGAGCCACACCAGTCCGGACAAAGCCTTGTCGCCTTCATGGATGAAAATGGCATGCATCACCAACCAGGTTATGGAAACCCCGCTGGCTACCGCCAGCAGGCGAATGGCCCAGCGTTCCGACAACCAGCGCCAGGTTTCCGCCAACAACTCCCAGGCGATGAGCGCAGCCGTGTTAAAGCCAAACACCATCCACAACATCCCCGAGTCAGAACTAAACATGACCCAGAAGACACTCCGAAAGGTCTGGTGATACAACACAATGGCGAGATTGATCAGGACGACCCAGACGATCCAGAGGAGGGGGAAGCGTCCAATGAGCGCCCACGGCAACATCAACAACGCCCAGGTAAAGAACAATTGCCATGGGTCGGCGCCGGTCTGATAGGTCTGGCCGTATAAGGCCAGTAAAACCCCGAGAAAGATCGTGGCCAGGAATAATGACACCTTGCCCGCGACTGCCTCCCCACCAAGTTTCCAGTAGGCGACGATCACGAGGACAATACAAACCTCCACCAAGCCAAACTTCAGAAAACGTCCTAGGTCATTCCAGTTGTACGCGATAAAAAACACACCCGAGAAGCCCAGGGCTAGGCCACCGAGCCAAAGCAGGAGAGCGTCAATGAACGTTCGCCACGTCTTGCCGTCGGGTGCGACATTCGCTACACGAAGGGCCTCGCCGATCTTTTCCGCCGGGATCGCCCCGTGCTCGACAAGTTCAACGATTTGGTTGCGGGGTGAACTCATGTTTCCGGTCCAGGGCACAGGCTTCTTCGGTCACCAGATGTACCCAAGGAGCCTGGCCAGGAAGATGCTTAATGTTAGACCGCTAGACTGAAAAAGACCAATATTTCCCGAAACCAGAGCGGAGGCCCGGTCTGCCATATGCTTTGTAGAAAGGGGACATCCGCCCCACCCGCAAACGGGAGAAGCTTTGACAGATCATCCCGCCAAAGGATAGCCTTTCAGAAGGAGACGCACACCAGGCGTGTGACACGTACATGACGAGGGTGGCGTAAACCGACAAGAAAGAGCGGCTGTTCTACTCAGGGGAGGACACCATGTTCGGTCCGATCACCATTCCATACGGGGCCAAAATGCTGTACAACACGATCAAGCTCAAGCCCGCGGTCACGTTCGAGCAAGTGGAGCTGGCCTTTGGGGAGCTGTGCATGACCGTGAAGCAATCCTACGGCGGCCAGAAAGGCGGATTTATCGCCGGGCAGGTGTTCAAATTCTCCGGCTTCATTTCCGACGAGGGGTCCGTCAGTGAATCCAAGACCGCGGACGAGCACTATGTGATCGTGACCTATTGGCGCTCGTTCGAGGATCACGAAAAATCCCATGCCGACAAGGTCTTCACCGACAAGTTCTCCGCATTGGCCGCCATGTCCTCGGAAACGAAGGAGCTCGGGTACGACTTGCTGTGGCAGGGCGCGTCGGAGGCTCAATAGCGACGAGGTGAGGAGTCAGGGCGTGAATTCGCCGGCCGCCAGCTTGGCGAACTCCTTCTTCATTGCGTTCACCCGCCTGAGGTAGGCCCTGACGTCGTGGTTGCCGCATAACTGGCCTCGGAGCAGCCGGAACCTCCGCTTTGCGTAGTCATCGCCCGCTCCAGCCCCGCAGAGGTGGATCACCGCGGCCAGGTTTTGCTTCTGCTGGAGCGTCGCCCTGTGAATCCGGCGGCGTTCAGTCACGGTGCTCACCCCACGATCCAGCCAGGCCGCCGTCATCTCGATGGCATGGCTCGGCACGGTCCGCGTATAGAGGCGGTTGAACCAGCAGGATTTGACGTCGTGCCAGGGGCCATCCTCAACCACCTCGTGGTCGTGGATGCAAAGCCGCCTCGCCTCCCGGAACGTCCCGTCGGTGATCTGGTACATGCCAACGGCGCTCGACGCGGGTCGGTACACCTCGAAGGGATTGGGTGCCACGCGCCACTCCCAGTAGGTCCGCGCCAGCGGATCGCCTCCGCCTTCGACCTGGGCGAGGGCGGCGAGCAGCTCGGGCGTGATGACGGCCGTCGCATGCTGCCGGAACAGCGGCGCATAGTGCTCCCAGGTCTCCGGCGGGCTCTTGGCGAGCCTTCCGCTGAGCGGAAAGAACAGCTCGCTCGGCTTGCGGATCGTCTGGTAGACCCAGTTGATCGCAAACCAGGCCACCAGCACGACGCCCGCCGCGCCGAGGAGGCGGACCGACAGCGGCGCGGCACGGAAGACCCTGAGCGCGTGCCGGCCCGCCCGCGCGACACGCCGCACGGCCAAGGCCAGCCGCCTCCGCCGCGTCCGCCCGAAAGCCCGCGTCTGTGATCTGGATGCCATATGCCGAGGATGCCTCAGCAGCAGCTTACCCCGAAACGCGGCTGCGGCAAACCCTGCGCCCGTTTGGTACCCCCCAGCTCCGGAGAGAGGCGCGGGCTTTCTCGGGACCACTGGGCCGGCCGGTAAACCGCCTTGACCCAGCCACGAATCCTTTCCCCTCGATGTGCCTCTCAAATTGAGAAGACCCCAAGAGAATCAGGGTCCGCAAAGAGGCGACGACCGGTGGATCGCCTGATCGAGGGATCGCTTGCGAGGGGCGGAGCAGCCACGGTGAGCCTCCCTACACCGAAGGACCTGTCTACGTTATAATGGGTAGTGGGGGATGGCCGCGGTGATTCCTGCACCGCCCCTGGTGGTGAGATTGTTGTGCCACAACAAGGAGTGCCAACGTGTTCATGAATCGATATCCGACCCATCGCATGCTGCGCATGTTCGTTCAGCGCAGATATCCATACATCACGATGCTTCTTGCCGTGCCGCTCGTTGCGATGTTTGCAATTGGACCCTTTGCGTTCGCGGCCGAGCCACAGGCCCTCCCGGAGCAGACAGTCGCGGAACGTGCGAAAGATGCCTGGGAAAATGGCGCAACAACCCGTGCCTTGGATATCCTTGACGAGGGCATTCGAGCCAATCCCGACGCGCTCACGTTGCACAAACTGCGCGGCGACGTCCTCGCCACGTCCCGTCGCCCCCGGGAAGCGGCTGAGGCCTATGATTTCGTGCTCGCCAGGAAGCCAACCGCTCTGGATGCCCGATGGGCAAAATGGAGCGTCCTCCTTCGGACGGGACAGGGAGAGGAATCCATCGCCGAGTTGCAGCGCATCGCAGAGGCTGATGCCAGAAATCCCTTGATTCAGTTGCGCTTGGCACAGGAACTTCGAAAGCTCGATCGCCTTGAAGAATCGCTCGACCGGTACAAGAGGGCTGTGCAACTCGCTCCGGGTTTCCTCAGTTGGCACTTGGGACTGGCCCGGGCGTATTTTGATGTCCTGGATTACCTTGGCGCGTATGAAGAAGTTCAGTACGTTCTACAAAGGGCGCCGGCCGGTTCTCCACTGAGGCTGCCCGCCGAGAGTATGCTCAGCGTCATCTATGGATCCGGCAAGGATCGAGGCCGGCGCTTCACCCGCATTCTGACTCCAGACGCGACAGCGGAGCAGCTCAAGGAATGGGCGCTCATTCGTGGAGACGCATGGAACCTGTTCGCCGCAGGCCGTTATGCGGAGGCCGAGCCGATCTATCGAAGACTTCTCGCCCTCAACCCGAGGGATCCCACAGCCGCCCACCAGTTAGGGGTGACCTTGATCGAGCTTGGCCGGTGCGAGGAAGCGATTCCTTATCTTCAGGAGCTCGCCGACATCGGCTCGAGCGAAGAAGAATATTGGGATTCCGTTTTTCGTATCGGCAAATGCCTGGTGGAGCTGGAGAGGTGGCCGGAAGCCTTGGTGCAGTTTCAAGTGCTCTACGAGGCGGCCGTGGCGGTTGAAGCACAACGCAAGTACGGTCAACTGCCACCTGAAACCGGCGTCTTGGACAAGGTGATGCTGGTGGGGTGGTTGGAGAGGATTCGCCCCCACGTTCCCGAAGCGGACCGCATCCCAACAGAGGCGCCTGCGGCTCCGAAAAGCCTTTCGGAGGAAGAGGCGCTTGCCATGTTGAGCAAGCGCGCCGCCGAGGTGCCTCCCGAGAGAGCGCTGGACGAGCGGGCCTCCCTCATGGGTCGAGCCGCCGATTTCAGTTGGTTCCGATTTGTCATTCCGGCGAGCAACGTCATGCGCGACGATGTTCAGACCGGCGGGCATGAATTTATTCCCCTGAACCCGGAGGCCAGCTTTTCCACCACACAGCGGGAGATCTTCCTGGTGTTTGGGCTGGTCACGGCCTCGTATGACGCGGTGCCCCTCACGGCGCAATGTTTTTTGGAAGCCTCCGAAATGACGACGGCGCCGCTCGGCCTGGCGAAGGACAGGGTGATCATGTCCATGGGCGACCAGTCCGGCTACTTTGTGGCAACCCCCCCTGAAAGCGGTTGGACACCGGGCCTCTATCGGTGTGGGTTGTTCGCGGGAGAGCGGACGTCCGCCGACACGCAAGTTGATGAGGTCAGGTTCCGCATCGTTGAGCCGCCCCTGTCATCGGTGCGAACGCCGGGGGAGCTTGCGGCTTCATGATCCCAGCCGGATTGATCGACACGACAGACGCTTCGGCAG
>JBFKNO010000197.1:0-5713 GCA_041629275.1 Nitrospiraceae bacterium | reverse complement strand
GCCGCCGATCTCGGAAATGTTTCAGGAGGCCAAACTGGTGGGGCAGTTCCAGATCGTCGCCTGTAGCGCGGGCCTGGAATACATGGGCGTGGATCCCGACGCGGTCGCCAAGAACGTCGACGCCGTCATGGGCTTGCCGGCCATCCTCTCGCTCACCGCGGACGCGGAAACGACCCTCTTTATTTAGAAGGTCGTTAATTGTCGAACCGGGAGGAACTATTGATCATTCACAAACACAGTGACATCGATGAGTCGGACCAGCTACCGGAAGAACCCCTCCTATGTAAGGAGGGGCAGGGGAGGTAGAGCGGCGCGCTAGCCTTGGCTCCCAGTGATCTCGCGGTGCTGCCTTTCTTGCTCTACCCCACCTAGCCTCCCCTTACAAAGGGGAGGAAGATGCACGTCCTCATCGCGATCGCTTCACTCCCACCCGATCACAGTACCGCGTGAGCTTGCATTGGCTGCAGAGCGGCGACACGGGGAGGCACAGGTTCTGACCGAACGGGACCAGCAAGTCGTTGTACCTGATCCAGTACTTGCGGGGCAGTTTCTTTCGGAGAGCTTCCTCGCTTCGCTCCGGTGAGGTCGTCTTGATGTAGCCCCATCGATTGCTGATGCGATGCACGTGGATGTCCACGCAGATCCCGGGCTTGCCGTAGCCGATCGTGACGACCAGGTTCGCGGTCTTTCTGCCGACTCCGGGCAGCGTCAGCAGCTCATCGATGGAGTCGGGAACCAGACCGCCGTAGCTCGTCAACAGTCGGCGGCAGATCTTCTTGATTTGCTTTGCCTTGGTTCGGTAGAACCCGACCGGGTAGATGGCCCGCTCGAGCCGGGCCTGGCGCAACCGTGCCATCTCCGCCGGATTGCCCGCCAGGCTGAAGAGCCGGCGACTGGCTTCGGCGGTGGTACGATCCTTGGTGCGCAAGCTGAGGATGCAGGCGATGAGAATCCGAAAGGGGTCGGAGGATTCCTTTGCCACGACGCCGAGGATGGGCTCCTGCCATCGCGGCACCTGGTCTTCGAGGAGACCGACCACTGCATGGATATCCGCATCACGCATGGTCGCGGTGGCGGCGGGTCACGGCCCAGCAGGAACGGAGGAGTCGGATGGATACGGGTGAGGGGGGAGTCTGAAGCTCGTTCAACCGACGCGGTGCTTGGCCAACCACTTCTGCCGACGCCGTTGCGCCTCTCGCTGCTTGGCTTTGCGCCTCACGCTCGGCTTCTCGTAGAAGCGCCGGCGCTTGAGCTCGCGGAACAGGCCTTCGGCAGCCAGCTTCTTCTTGGCCACCTTCATCGCCTTCTCGACGTTGTTGTTGAAAACCTTGATCTCCATCTCAGATGATTCCGTGTGAATAGTAGGTGGTTGTACCCGCCCGGCTGAACAGCAAGGTTTCAGCAGGCGGACTTGCAACTGTATCACAGCCCCCTTGCGACCACAAGAGATTCCCGCAGCCTCCTGATTTTCGCCTGCAAGACGCTTGTAAGTCTATGTTTTTTAATGATTTTTAGATTCTCTTCGGCGATCTTTAGAGCACCACGACACGCGGCGACGGCGAGATCCCGTCCCACCCGAGCATCGGGGGCAACCGACGCCTTCGCCCGTGACGCCACCCCTCCCAGCTCCGCCGCAGTCCGCAGGGCCGCCGCGGCGATGTCCAGCGGGACCTCCGCGGCCCGCCGCAGGGCGCGGGTCAGCCGTCTTTCCCGCTTCGGGGTGCCATCAAGGAGCCGCCTGGAGACGACCACCTCCTCGTAGGCGCGGGCATCGGCTTCGATCAGGCGCTCCAAACGTACACGCAAGGCTTCCAGGCGCTTCGACCGCGCTTGCAGTTGTCGCGCGGGGCCTGGTCGGTTCCCGGGAGCCCGCATCGTGACCTCACAGGCCTTCACTCCCAACGCCGCCGCGGAAGCGGCGACCAGCGCGGCCACGCTGCCACTCCCGGGCGTCGGCTTCGCGCCGGCCACGGCCCTGAGGAACGCCCCAACCGACGCGGCCGGGGCGCGGCCTGCGGCCGAGCCTGCTTCCGCCGCATCCGCCGGCATGCCCGCGCGCGCGGAAAGCCGACGCTCCCATCGAACCTCCAGGATGCGATCGAGGGAAAACCGCTCGAGCTGGAGCTGATGCTCCGCCGCCTGGGCCATCGCCTCCAGGGGAACCAAGCCGACGATTTCGCTGCTCTCGATGGCGATGCTCTTCTTGGCCGCCTCTTCCTTCACCGCCAGAAACACCCGGTGGAGGGGAGACTCATGGAAGTCGGTCACATTCGTCGACACCTGGACCAGCCCCCGACTGCCCAGCTCGACGCCGAGCGCTTTGACTCCGGGCAATCCCCCGCCCGAGGACCTGACTCGCGCGGCGATCTCACGGGCTGCGCTTAGATCTCGTGACGCCAAGTTGACATTGAACGCGATGAGGGGGGCTCGGGCCCCAACGACCGTGGCGCCGGCCGAGGGATGAAGGCAAGTCGGGCCGAAGTCGGGACGCCATGCGGGGTCGGCGGCCATCCTCACGGACAGCCCGTCCAAGCCGCCTCGCCGGACGGCTTCGAGTCGCCTGCGCTCCGGCCGGCTCGCCGCCTGCTCGTACAGGAACACCGGGATCTTCAGCTCGCGACCGATGCGGCGCCCCAAGGCCCTGGCCAGCGTCACGCAGTGCCGCATGGAGACCTGCCCAAGGGGCACGAGGGGAATGACGTCGGTGGCGCCGATCCGTGGATGGCCGCCGCGATGTCGTCGCAGGTCGATCAGACGGCTGGCCACTTTCGCCGCCTCGAACGCGGCCTCGGCGACCGAGGCGGGCGGGCCCGCAAAGGTCAGCACGGTGCGATGGTGATCCGGATCGGTGTGCTGATCGAGGAGGATGACCCCCCGCACGCGCCGGACGGCGCGCGCGAGGGCGTCAACGGTGCCGGAGCGACGCCCTTCGCTGAAGTTGGGGATACACAAGACGCGTGGCTGGCGCATGCACAGGAAACCCCGTCGTGCGGGTGGGAACGCTACAGAGGCCGAACCGGGAAGTCAAGCCGCAGGGAGGCCGCCCGCGAGCGCAGGAACAGGCGGCCCGTCACCCAAGCCGGCCGGCCAGTGCGCAGGCCGTGCAGCCGTCGGTGGTACAACGCCACGACGACCGCGAGGCGCCGTCCGGGGACGCCGGGTTGTCCGAAGGTCGATAGCGGTGGTGCCAGTACGTGGCCAACTCCGACGCCTTCTTGTGGGACCTGGCGTAGGAAAACCAAAAGTAGCGATAGTCGGTGCCGTGCTTCACCTTGCCGATCGTGCGTACGAGGTCATCGGGGCTGTGCCCCACGAAATCCGCCGACTTCCCGTTCCTCGAAAGGATGAACGCGCCGGCCGATCGAGCCTCGACGAATAGATGGACATAGCGGAGATTGTAGGGTCCCAGAATGTGATTGGGTTTCTTCGACGTGTACGAGCCCATGGATGCTCCTCCCCGTTGGATGGTGACCCCTGTGAACAGTGGTCTCGCAGGGAGAGGGCTCAGGCCAATGCCGGCGGTTCGACCCGAACGATCCGGATCTTCGACAGGGTCGCCAGCAGCATCACCGGCTCCTGAATGACGGTCTGTGAGAGCACGTACAAATAGCCCCGACGCGCCTGGACCCGTGCGAGCGCACGTCGCATGGCACTGATGTCGGCGAGCGAGAGCGTCTCCTGGGCCCTGACGAAGATAGCGACGCGTTCGAGAAATGTGTGCAGCACCATTCCCTCCGGTCGCCCGCTCTCCGGGTTCACCATCGGCTCGATCCGTGCCTCGTCGGCCTCCTCGACCGACCGGCTGAACACTTTGGCGACGATCTCGTCAAGCACGGCAACAGCTGGCGTCATCATGTGACCTCCTGCAGTTGGAAGCGGAAACGCCGCCACCTGGTGACGGGCTTAGCCGCTCCACGTGGTGAGGTGCAGACACGCGTGGGTCGAAGGGCAGGTGCGTAATGTAGGTCTCCCGCTTGTCGGACATTTAACAAAGAGGTCAGAAGCTGTCAAGGATAAAATACTATATGCGGGGTGCCGACCGAATCGACAACCAATATGTTGTGCATAAATCTGCCTGTTTCCTGTGTTTCGTTTGGGGACAGATTGTGGAGCGCGAGGGGTTCACTGCTCCGGCCTCGACAGGGTGTAAGCGGCAAAAAAAAGCCGGCGGTCAGACCGCCGGCTTTCCTTTCACCCAGACGTTCGCGGGAACGCGCGTTACTTGGTCTTCTTCACGAAGGCCTTGTAGATGGCCTTCCCGTTGCTCTGCTCCTCCTCGAGCCCGACCATTTCATGCCCCGTCGTCTGACACCAGGCCGGCATATCCTTCTTGATGCCCTCATCATCCGACCAGACCTCGAGAACCTGCCCCGTGGTCAGTTCTTTGATCTTCTTGGAGGTCATGATGATCGGCATGGGACAGAAATAGCCCAGCGTGTCGAGCTTCACATCGGACTGTGTCATGACCGGTCTCCTCCCTCGGCGTCGAGCACGCGATGGGCTAGATAAAGAGGTTCACGCTTCCGTCCTTCGCCTCGGCCAGGTAGGTGGACACGCCGGCGAGCTGATCCACGCCGTCGATCAACGTGTCCTTACTGATGCCCATCAACCCCAGGGTCGTCGTGCAGGCGATCAAGCGGACGTCCAGATCCTGCGCCATCCGCAGCAGCTCCGGCACGCCGGGCATATGGCTCTTCTTCATGACTCGCTTCATCATCCGCGCGCCGATCCCGCCGAAGTTGAACCGTGAGAGCGGCAGCGTCCCGGCTCCCCCCTTGTTGAGGAGGCCGAACAGACGCCGCAGCCAGTCCTTCGCGGAGGTTGCCGCGCCCTCCTTCCGGATCACGTTGAGACCCCAGAAGGTGAAGAACATGGTGACCGGCATGCCCATGGCAGCCGCGCCGGTCGCGATGATGAGGGACGCCATGGCCCGATCCATGTCCCCGCTCAGCACCACGATCGTCACCTTCGCCGGCTTGGTCTCCTGCAGCTCCGCCAAGGCGGTCGCCGTGTCTATCTGTGCTTGGCCCATAGATCCACCTCGCTGCTTGAGCACGGAGCGATGAGGTCCTAACTTGCCGCAAATACAGAGCTTCCCGGCGCTCCATGCATGTGTGAAGTCAGGTCATTATCTATAGTATGCAGCTCTTTTGCTTGTCAAGGAAAGGCCTCAACCCACCTTCGTATCGACGAGCAGCCCCGCGGCCCGCCGCAGTTGCTCGCGCGCCCCCAGGAGGGCCAGCACGTCGCCTTCTTCCATCTGGACTGTCCCCCCCGGGTTGGAGGTCGTGACACCCTCCCGCATCAGTGCAATGACCGAGGCCCCTGTCCGCACCCGAATGTTGATCTCAGCCAGGGTCCTGCCGACGGCCGGGGAGTCCGCGTCGATCCGGATGGTTTCCACCTCGACATCCGCGAGGGTGCCGCCTCGAAGATGGTGCGCCAACTCGGGCATCTCCCCTCGACGCAGGAGGGCATACCCCTCGCGTCGCACCTGCTCCGCCTTCTTGATGATCAAGTCCTGCGGCATCTTGTAGGTCCTGAGCACGAGCGCGAAGATCTCGATGGAGGTCTCGAACTCCTCGGGGACCACCTCGTCCGCCCCCATTTGATGCAGCTCCGGCAGCTCCTTGAGATAGCGTGTCCGAACCACAATATGGAGGTGGGGGTTGAGTCCCCGAGCGATCTGGACGGCCCGGCGCGCCATGAACGG
>JBFKNO010000196.1:0-5725 GCA_041629275.1 Nitrospiraceae bacterium | reverse complement strand
CTACGAGCTCCTGATCCGGCTCGTGATCGATCCGGTCACGATGAAACACGAGTGGTCCCGCCTGATCCCGGTGATGATCGGGCTCTTGATGCTGGCCCGGTATGTCCCGCGCTTGGCCTGGCTGTCACGCATCGCGTTCGCCTTTATCGTCGGCGTCGGCTCCGGCCTTGCGATTCCGCGTCTGATCTCCTCCAACATCCTCAAGCAGGTCGAGGACACCGTACGCCCTCTGCTCAGCGCAGGTGTCGATGGAAGCCTGCACGCTTCCCTGTCGCTCGCCGACCCCAGCAGCACCCTCAACTCCATCATCATCCTGATCGGGGTGGTATCCGTGTTGTTTTACTTCTTCTTCTCGGTCGAGCACCACGGCCCCGGAAAGGTTGTGGCCCTCACGGGCATCGTGTTTCTCATGCTGGCATTCGGAGCCGCGTTCGGCTATACGGCCATGGCGCGCTTGTCCCTCCTGATCGGGCGCCTCCGCGATCTGATCGAGTTCTCCGGGCCCGCCTACGGCTATGCGACCTTTTGGCTGCTGGGCGTCACGGTGCTCATCCTCCTCGTTGCCCACTTCTGGCGACCACCTCCTCGGGCACAGCAGGAATGACAAGGCAGTTTTGAGTTTTGAGTTCTAAGTTTTGAGTTTTTAGTTCATACCGCCCAATGCTCATTACTTGGCGCTGACAAGGGCGACCCTCCCATCCCATTCTTACCAGGCAAATGAGAGGGTGCCGGCGCCTTGCGCCAGGCACGGCCCTGCCGGTAGAATGCCGCGCTCCTTTCTCGCGTGTGAGCATGATGACTGAGACCAGCAAGAACCCAAAGCAATACCCCCTGCTGCGGAACCTTCAATTCTCGCCGCTGAAACAAGAGGGGGATCAGTACATCATGCTGTGGGATCCCTCACGGATCTCCACGGAGAAGCTGATCATCCCGCTCAACTATTTTTTCGTCGTCCAGCATTTCAATGGAGAGCACTCCCTCGAGCAGATCTCCACCCTCTATCTCAAGAAATTCGGCGAATTCCTGAATCCCGACAGCCTCTACCGGCTGGTCGACGACCTCGATGACAAGCTGTTCCTCGAGGGGGCGCGGTTCGAGGCGGCCAAGGAAGCGGCGAAAACGGCCTATCGCGACGCGCCCGCGCGGATGGCGTATTTTGCGGGGAAGCATTACCCGGAGGAAAAGGACAAACTGCTCGCTCAGATCGACTCGTTCTATTCCTCAAAGGAGGGCCCCGAGATCAAAGCTTCCGCAAACCGCGGCAAGACGATCCGGGGCCTGGTCGCCCCCCATTACGAGCTCCGGGAGGCCGGCCCGATCTATGCGTGGGCGTACAAGGAGCTGAAGGAAGCGGTGTCGCCGGACGTCTTCGTCATCCTGGGGACCTGCCATGCCGGCCTCGACCAGCTCTACGCGCTGACGGACAAGGACTTCGAGACGCCGCTGGGACGCGTGCCCATCGATCGTCCGATCCTCGATCGACTGCGCGCCACGATGCCCGCTGCGTTTTTCGAAGAGGAGCTGAGCCACCAGCAGGAGCACACCATCGAGTTTCAGCTTCCGTTCATCCAGCATGCGAAAGGTCTGGAGACGCCCATCACCCTGGTGCCGGTGTTGTGCGCATTTTCGGCGGCCCATGTCACCAACCCGCAGTTCGCCGTGGAGCGTGAGCGCATCGATCTCTTCGTTCAGGTCCTGCGGGATGCGCTGGCAGCCTGCGGACGTTCCGCGTGCCTGATCGCCAGCGCCGAGCTGGCGCACCTCGGCCTGCGGTACGGCGATTCCGGTCCGCCGACGGACTTTGCGTTTCATCGGTGCATGCAGAACGACCTCGAGATGCTCAAGCACGTCGAGGACGGGAATGCGCAGGCCTTTGCCGAGTACATCGCCAAGGAGCAAGACGAGCGCAGGATCTCCGGCTTTGCGCCGATCTACACGCTGCTCAAGATGCTCGGGGAGGCGAAGGGGCAGGTGCTCCGCTACGACCGGGGTATTACGGACCAGTTCAATTCGACGGTGACTTATGCCAGTATGGCCTTTTTCGACCAGGAGACGTGAGGCTCCTCGAAGGGACTCGGGGCAGGCGGGAAGCGGAAGGCGGGAGCCCGCCGCCTCCCGAAGCTATTCCTTGACCGTGATTTGCATCACGATCGGCTCGAGGGGATTGTCCCGCTCGTCCCTCGGAAGCGAGGCGATCTTGTCGACCACATCCATGCCCCTGATGACCTGCCCGAAGACGGTGTAACGCCGGTCGAGCCCGCTGTTATCCGCGAGACAGATGAAGAACTGGGACCCGTTGTCGTTAAAATCGCGGGTCGTCTCCGCCTGGCGCGGGAGCTTCGCCGTGGAGAC
Organism: Nitrospiraceae bacterium; assembly: GCA_041629275.1. Taxonomy (GTDB): domain Bacteria; phylum Nitrospirota; class Nitrospiria; order Nitrospirales; family Nitrospiraceae; genus JBFGRM01. The sequence goes on along the minus strand of JBFKNO010000196.1, from coordinate 3,373 downwards.
GGTCCCGCGTTTGTGCGGCCGATCGCTGGGCTCGGGCTCGATAAAATATCCCGGCCCGCCGGTGCCGTGGAGGTCCCGGTCGGGCTCCTTGCTGAGGGGATCGCCGCCCTGGATCAGCGTCTTGGGAACCACGCGGTGAAACGTCGTCCCATCGTAGAATGCCATCTTGACCAGATTGACGAAATTGTCCACATGCCGGGGCGCATCGTCCGGGTAGAACCGTATGACGATCTCCCCGAATTTCGTCAGGATCGTCGCGCGGGGATTTTTCTTTTGGAATTGGAGAGCCATGGTTGGGGACTTTACCAACGCGGTCGTGATTTCACAAGGGACCTCACCCCCTCACCCTAACCCTCTTCCCCTCGGGGGAGAGGGGAGGGAGAGGGGTATTGCAGGCCATCTCCGGGCTTGACCCAGAGCCACAGGATCCCGCCGCAGCAGGCGATGAGGGCCGCCGTCCCCAATGCGGCGGACCATCCGAACTGCTCGGCGAGCCAGGGCGTCAGGGTGGGGGAGACCGTGCCGCCCAGGTTGGCGCCCGTGTTCATCAAGCCCGACAGCGTCCCGGCATGGGCCTTCGAGAGGTCCACCGTGGAGGACCAGAACGCGCCGACCGTGAAGTAAAGCCAGCCCGCGCCGAGAGACAGCAGCCCGATGGCCACCACATGCGACTCCGCCGCCGCCCCGACGACGATGGAGGCCGAGGACAGCACCATGCCGGCGGCGCCGACGATGGCTCGTCCCGGATTCGTCCCGAGCCGAGCCACCAACCGATCGGTGACCCAGCCTCCCAGCGGGCAGAAGATCATCATGGCGACGAACGGAGCCGCGGCAAAGAAGGCGCCGCGCAAGACGCCAAATCCCCGCACGTTGACGAGATACAGGTAAAACCAGGACATATAGACGTAGGCCACGTACCCAAGGCACGTGTAGCTGGCGACGAGCCACCACACGGTCGGCGTCCTGACAAACGCCCTCCATGGCGTCGGTCCGGACGCGGACACGTCCGAGGCGCGACCGCCTGCGATGAGCGACGCCTCGGCCGCGTTGACGTGGGGGTGATCCTCCGGCCGGTCTGTGGCATAGAAATACCACGCGCCCGCGACCACGACGCCGAGCACGGCGGAAACATAAAAAGCGGCTTGCCATCCGTAGTTCACCATGATCCAGGCCGTGATCGGAGGCGTCAGGGCGGAGCCCACACCGATCCCGCCGATGGCCACCCCGATCCCGAGACCACGCTCGGTGGACGGAAGCCAGTTCGCCACGGCGCGATTGAAGTTCGGCAAGGCGGCCGCCTCGCCCACGCCGATCAGAAATCGCACGGCCACCAGGGACCCCAACACGCCCACGACCGCCGCGAGCGGCAGCGAGGCCGCGATCGCGGTCACGGCCGTGAAGACCGACCACCAGAGCACGGCGATCGTCAGCACCCTGCGTGCGCCCCATCGGTCGCCCAGCCATCCACCTGGGATTTGAAAGAGCGCGTATCCGAGCACGAAGGCGGAGAACACCTGGCCCATCTGGACGTTGGTGAGACCGAGGGCCGGCGCCATCTGCCTCGCGGTCACGGAGATGTTGATCCGGTCGATGTACGTGACGACGCTGATCGCAAACAGCAAGGCCAGGATGACCCAGCGGGTGCGTGATGGGGTGGGGTCACCCACGGACGCACGACCGCCATGGGCGGCTGGCGGGGCTCCGCGTCGCGTGAGGCTGCAGGCGCATGGCAGGCCCTCTGTCGAGTCTCGTGTGGGTGCCCGGACTCACGATCCTCCCTCTCCCCCGCCCTTTCCCTCTCCCTCCAGAGCAGGGAGAGGAAAAGGAAAGCTTGTTAAATGATTCCCTGAGCGGCCGTTATTATAGGGACGCCATCACTGCTTGGCCAGGGCCGGCCGGTCAAAATGGCCCGTCCGGCTCCAGATTTCTGGATTTCATTCGGACCATTCGGTAAGATGCAGGGCTCATCTTGGCGTCCTGCGAGAGGGGAGGTGGAGTGCCCGTTCGATCGAGACGACTGCTCATTGGGCTGCTGATCATCCTCGTGGTCGGCGCCATCGCTCTTTTGCTGACTCCCGTCCTCATCGGATCCGATTCTCCCGCTGCCCAGCAACTCAAGGCATTTTTCCTCCAGCAGATTGAGCGCAATATCGGCCGCAAGGTTGAGGTGCGTGACGTCAGGTTGAAGGTCTTTCCCCGGATCCAGCTCGAGCTCTTCGACGTCACCGTCCGGGACGTCGACGGGGTGGAACCGTTCCTCACGGCAAAACGGTGGGATCTCGTGCTGCGTCTTTTGCCCCTGTTCCGCCGCGAGGTCGCCGGCAAACGCCTCACCATCGAGGCCCCCCAACTGTATCTGCGACGAAACGCGCAAGGACAGTGGAATTTTCTCACTCCCGGGGTCTCCGATCAGTCGGGCGATCCCACCATCGGGGCCCCGCTGCCGCGACTCCTGCTCCTGCAAGAGGTCACGATCGAACACGGCGCGCTCACGATCACGGACATGTCTCACGGGGAGGCGCGCACCGTGGAGTTCACCTCCCTGGACTTCGCCGTGATGGCGCAACCCGCGAGAAAGCGGGCCGACCTGTACCTGTCGGCCGTCATGCCGGGCAGACCCGGCAGCTCCTCCCTCACCCTCGCCGGCACGGTCACCCAGGCGAGGTCCCAGGTGCAGATCGCCGCCGAGGACAGGCCCGTTTATCCGAGCTTGCAGTTCGAGGGCAGCGCAGAGGCGACCAACATCCAGACCCGGAAGCTGGCCTATCTGTTCGGCACACGTGACATCCCCGCGGACTTCGGTGCGAGCATGAACGTGGGGGGCCGCATCCGGGTCGTCCCGGGCGTCGTCGGCTACGACATGGTGCTCTCGGAGCTGAAGGCCTCCATTCGCGAATTCGGGCTCGCCGGCCGCGCGAGCCTGTCCGGACTGATGACGGACCAGCCGACGTTCACGCTGACCATTGCCTCATCGAAGCTCTCGCTCGACGAGCTGCTCCAAGTCTTTCCGGCACATTGGATGCACGACCAGCTCCCCGGAATTATCCAGCAACGCAACATCCGGGGCACAGTGGAGATCGTGGAAGCCACGATCACCGGCATGGCCATGCCCGAGCCGCGGGTGTCTCTCACCGGCGAGTTCCGGGTCGACGGCGCGCATGCCGTGGTCGACGACAAGGGCACCGAAATCCACAACGTCTCCGGAACGGTCCTCCTCGAGCCGGGCCGGGTTCGGGTTCTGGCGCTCAACGGCCTGTACGGACAGATGCGGGTCGGGGGCGGCAAGGCGACCGTGTCATTCACGGACAACGGCCCCATGCTGGACCTGGAGCTGAAAGGGGAAATGGCGGCCGCCGACCTGATCGCTCAGGTG
>JBFKNO010000195.1:0-5744 GCA_041629275.1 Nitrospiraceae bacterium | reverse complement strand
GAGCAGGACGGGCCTGCCCCTCGCGCCAAACGACGACAGGGAAGGGCAACGGAGACAGCCTGGGTGGAAAAAGGGCTGGACGCTCAATTGTCGTGGAGGGTGACGACCTCGACTTCGCGGAACGAGAAGAGGCACTGCGTGTACTCTTCCCACTCGTTCTCCCGCGTCAGCCGAGTCCACCGGCACAGGAGCCGCAGGCGGTCCTCCTCGAGACAGGGTTCGACCTGCACTTCCAGGAGCGGCCATTCAAATCCTTTGAGCTGCCGGAGATCCATGTAGATCTGCGTCACGTGCCTGAAGACACAGCGGGTGATGGTCCGGCTCGGCGGGCTGGACGTGAGCGTCGGGTGGTGCACGAAAATGATCCTGACATCGAACTCGCCCGTACACTGGTGACCGACATCCGACAATCGCCTGCCGGTGATCTCGAAGGAATCCCGGGAGGTCACGGTCAGCTCCTGAATGAATCCATCGTGAAACCGATGGACCCGCTCCAGGAACGTCAACGCTTCATCCGCCGTCTTGATCACTTCCGTCATGAGAGCCAGCCCTTCTCTATCGACCTACCCGATTCGGGGAACGATGGCCCCGAGCACAATGACGAGATTGTAGGCCACGTGCAACGCAATCGCCGGCGCGAGGGAATGCGTCAGGAGACGAGCCGCGAGCGTCCCGACGCCGACCAGGCCGATCGCGACGATCGCGGGCCAATAGGCTCCGGTTTCGGGCAGATGGACCACCATGAACAACCCCGTGACTGTGACGGATGCGGCCGGCAGACCCCAGGAGCGCGCCAGGCCCGTGAGCAGGACTCCCCTGAACAGGAACTCTTCCAGGGGCGGCGCCAGGATCAAGACGAGCACGACCCAGTAGACGAAGGAGAAACCCGGCGTGCTGGCCATTTGCGTGAGCGGCCCGAGACGAGGGCTGTGCTGAGGGGGGAGCATTTCCGTCACGAGCCATAAATACGTGATCCCGAGCAAGGCGCCCACGGCACAGGCCAGCCGAAGCTCGGGGAAGGGAGCGGGCGTCCATCCCAAGCCCTGGCGAAACCCAGCGGAAAGGGCCGGTCCCTCGTAATAGTGCGCGAGCTGCACCAGCACGACGCCACCCAGGAGCATCCCGACGATCGCGGCAGGTCCCGCGACCTTCTTTGCGAATTCGTAAGAAACCAACGGGTCCTGCATATCGAACCCGCTGAGCGCGGCGGCCGTTCCCGCGACCAGGGCAACGAGCCCGCCTCCGAGCACCTGCGCCATGAGGTAGGCCAAGAAGACGATCAGCGCGCTCCCCGCACCGAGACCGGCCCAGGTCACCAACCCCACCTCAGCCTTGTGCACAGACGGGGCCGCGTCTTCCGGGAAGACGAACGGGAATGCTTTCCGCGATGGATCCGTCATAGTCATGGTGGAGCCCCGCGTCTTCAGCCTACTCGGCCGGTGAAGCACCGGCTACGAAGGCCATGCAGCCGTGGTGCCTATCGGAGCTTCCGCCTTCGCCAAGGCTTCGCCGGACAAGTCCTGCGAAGGCGGGTGTACCGAAACGAGCTCAGCGGCCGGCGACCAGCGTCTCGGCGACACCGGCGAGCACCAAGAACGCCATCAGGCCGACGACGGCGATCAAAGCCGGCACCGCATACTTGGCCATATGGCCCTGGGCCCGCTCGCACCAACGGGCGCCGGCGTAGAGGACCGTTCCGCCGACCATCACCCCGCCCAGCCCTCCGGCCAGGATCATGACGGGAAGGCACATGAGCAGATAGACCCAACGCGAGCGTCCGCCCGTCTCCTCACCGTCCCGCCGCCCTGCCCTTGTCCGAGTCATCCTGCCCTCCATCGGCCGACCCTGAGGTTTCGACGCGCGCAGCGCCACGCGGCCCCTAAGGAAGGATAGCAGACGGCCCCAGCCGGCCTGGCGGAGCCTCCCGATCCTGCCTTTGGCCCGTAACACCTTATAAATATGAGTGAAATGTGCTCTTTGGAGGCTGGCGTGGCACGGTCGGAAAACGGTCGGATCGCCCGCGGGGACGGCCATCGGCCCCCCCGGGCCTGGCCGAGCGGGACAAGGGCTTTGCGCAGCCGGCTCGTGGCGGCGGGTGGCCTTCCCTCCCCCTCCGTATCGGCGCGGGGCCGCGGCGCTTGAGCCCAATGTCAATCCACGAGATGGGAGGCGCGCCACGTCGCTTTTCAGAGCACCACGATTGCGCTACACTGCCGCGCCATGGTCCGTGAATCCAGGTCATGACACGTCCGGAAATCCGACAGCTCCCGCAGGTCATTCCCGAGGCCTTCGCCGCGATTGCGCGGGCGACCCCGGATGCGATCGTCATGCAGATCAAGGCTGAGGATGGCTACCGCCGCCTCACCTACCGGGAGGTGCTCCAGCAGGTCGAGCGACTCGCCGCGGCGCTGGCGGAGCAGGGGGTGAAGGAGGGAACGCGCGCAGCGATCGTGGCCGAGAATCGCCCCGAGTGGGCGATCGTCTACTTGGGCATCCTGGCCGCCGGGGGAACAGCCGTCCCCTTGGACGTCCAATTGAGCCCCGAGGCCCTCGCCTCGGCGGTCCGTGAATCCGAGAGCCGGCTCGTGTTCGTGAGCGCGCGGACGGCGCCGCTGCTCGCCCACCTCGGGCGGGAGGCCCGACTCGTCAATGTCGACGACGAGGGCCAGGACGACGACAGCCGCTTGAGCACATGGCTGTCGATGGCCTCGCCGAATCCACCACCACGCGGCGCCGTCACCCCGAATGCCGCGGCGTCCCTCCTCTACACATCGGGCACGACCAAGAAACCCAAAGGCGTGATACTGACTCATGCCAACTTCATGGCCAACGCGACGGCACTGATGGAGAATGGCCTGGCTGGCCCGACCGATAATTTCCTCGTCATTCTCCCCCTCCACCATGCCTATCCCTTCATGGTCGCCTTTCTCGTGCCCCTGCTGCTCGGCGCCCGCCTCACGTTTCTGTCCTCGCTCAAGGGGCCCGACCTGATCGCCTGTCTCCGGGACACGCGTATCACGATGTTCGTCGGCGTCCCCCAGGTCTTCGCCATGATCCGACGCGCGATCCTGGACGAGCTCGGTCGGCGGCCGGCCCCCGTCAGGAGAGTGGCGCGCGCGCTCATGGCACTCTCGGGGAGGATCAGGGAACTCACGGGCTGGAACATGGGGCGCGTGGTCTTCGGCCAGGTCCACCGGCGCTTCGGCGAATCGTTGCGCCTGCTGTGCAGCGGGGGCGCCAAGCTGGATCGTCAGGTCGCCAGGGACCTCATCAGTCTCGGGTTCACGATTCGCGAAGGCTACGGTCTCACGGAAACCGCGCCGGTCGTGAGCTTCAACCCCCTGCACCGGCCGAAGCTCGGCTCGGTCGGGATCCCACTCTCGAATGTCCAGGTCCGCATCGTCGACCCGGACGCGCAGGGAACCGGCGAGATCGCCGTCCGGGGTCCCAACGTCATGCAAGGGTACGACCGGGACCCGGCCGGCACGAGCGAGGCGATACGAGACGGCTGGTTCCACACGGGAGATCTCGGCTATCTGGACTCGGACGGCTTTCTCTTCGTGACCGGACGGCACAAGGAACTGATCGTGACGGCCGGCGGCAAGAACATTTTCCCCGAGGAGCTCGAAGCCGCCTACGAGCGAAGCCCGGCCATCGCGGAGCTCTGCGTTCTTCCCATGGCCCACGCGGGCGAGGACGAGGAGCACCTCCACGCCGTCGTCGTGCCGGACTTCGACTACCTCAAGCGCCAGAAGGTGCAGAACGTGAACACGCTCCTGCGCGATGAGATCAGGAAAGTCGCGCTGACCCTGCCCCCGTACATGCGGATCATGGGCATGACCACCTTCAAGGATCCGCTGCCGCGGACGCGCCTGGGCAAGATCCAGCGGCACCTGGTCCACCAACAGCTCAAGACGGTCACGGATCGAGCACCCGAGCGTGCCACCCCGTCCCCGGAGGACCGCGCGCTCCTCGAGGGCGAGACCGGCAAGAAGGCGGTCGAGGCCCTTCGGACGGTCCTCCCCGCGCAGACGGAGGTCCACCCGGGCGATCACCTGGAGCTGGATCTCGGGCTGGATTCGCTCAAGCGGGTGGAGATGATCGTGGCGCTCGAGCGCCGGTTCGGCCCGCTTCCCGAAGCCCTGGCCGGCGACGCGTCGACCGTTCGGGATCTGGTCGAGCGCCTCCGCGACATCGAGCAGCACCCCCAGCCGGCGGAATCGGCGGCGCAGTCGTGGCGCGACATTCTCGAGGCCGATCCCCCTCCGGGGGTGCGGGAGCAGATCTTCGCCGAGCTGGGACGGTTCGATCGGGTCGCCGCGGACCTCGGCTTCGCCCTGCTTCGGGGAATCTTCCGCACCGGGTTCAGGTGGGACGTGCGGGGAGAGGATCAGCTTCCCCTGGAAGGGCCCTGCCTGCTCGCATCGAACCACCTGAGCTTCATGGATCCCTTCGTGATCCTCGCCGCCGTCCCGCGATCGCTCCGGATGCGGCTCTACGCGCTGGGCTGGCAGGCCTACTTTCAGTCCGGCTTTCGCGCGTGGATCGGGCGTGTCGGGCACGTCATCCCGGTCGGCATCGATGCCCCGATGACCACCGCGCTCCGGACATCCGCCGCCGTGATCCGGGCGGGGAAATGCCTGCTGATCTTCCCGGAGGGGCAGCGGAGCATCGACGGGCGGCTGATGCCGTTCAAGAAGGGCATCGGCGTCCTGGCCTGCGAGCTCGACGTCCCGGTCGTCCCGATCTCCATTTCCGGATCGTTCGAAGCCTGGCCGCCGGACGCCGCTCGACCGCGCCCCCACCCGATTTCCCTGCGCTTCGGCGCCGGCATCACGATCACGAAGGCCATGACGTCCGCATGGGCCCAAGCGGGCCGCGACCCTCACGAGGCGGCCGCGACACTCATCCGCGAGCACATCGTGGCGCTCGGAAAAGCCTAGGGCCCCTCGAGATGAAAATCGCTCTTTCCTTGCCCGCGGACGAGGATCCCGACGACAATGGTCCCGAGATGGAACCGCACCAAGGAGGTTGTGTCATGAACAGGCTTTTCACCCTCTCAGGCACCGTGGTCGCCTCTGCCGTCCTGATCGGCTCCCTCGGGGGCTGCACGGTCAAGGCGACGCTGAAGACGACGACGGATGGGTTCGTCAATGTGCTCTCCTCCACCTCGGGGAGGTCATGGTGGAACGAAGACGGGCTGGTCAAGAAGGAAGAACGGCTGAACGCCTTCGTCGCCCTGAACTACCAGAACCTGAAACAGGACATGGCGCGCGGGCAGGGTGAGTATGTCGCGACCCTGTCGAATCTGCTCGGCGTGCCGGAAGATCGCCGGGCCGATTTCTCGGCCTTCACCAGAGATCGTTACGAAGTCCTCGTCACGGGCGAAGGCACGAGCCCCGGGGAGATGCTCGCCGCGCTCGAGCGGGAGATCCCGGCCGAGCTGATCGCCGTGTCGGTCACATCTTCGCGCTGAACGGGAGAATACGCTCAAAAGGGCCTGGCGAGGGTCGCGTCACCGGGCCTTCCGGAGCCATCCTTCTGGAACAGGAAAGCGGTCGGCGGGTGACGTAGGGCAGGTCTTTCAAGTGGCGCGAGGGGCAGGCCCGTCCTGCTCAGCGCTGCGGTTCGACCGCACTAAGGCTCGCATCCGCTGGGCTGCGGATCTCGCTGCGTGCTTCTCGAAGAGGCACGCAGCTTCGGACAGTCCTCGCCCTCCGGCACTCCGTGCCGGACCGCGTCTG
>JBFKNO010000194.1:0-5790 GCA_041629275.1 Nitrospiraceae bacterium | reverse complement strand
GGACATCACGACCCTGGTCACGGGCCCGACAGGGACGGGCAAGGAGCTGGTCGCCAGAGCCATCGGCCTGTCCCGCTACAGCCCTTTCGACGTCAAGTCCGTGAGCTTCTCGGAGGATGCCTTTCACGCATTGAACCTCTCCGCTTTGCCCTCCACCCTGATCGAGTCGGAGCTGTTCGGGCACCGACGCGGGGCCTTCACGGGCGCCCTGCAGGATCGGCACGGGTGGCTCGAGATCTGCCCGCCGGAGGGCACGGTGTTCCTGGACGAGATCGGCGACCTCGATCCGTCGATTCAGGTCAAGCTGCTGCGGGTCATCCAGACCCGGACGTTTCAGCGGCTGGGCGAGACGGGTGACCGGCGGTTTCGGGGCAAGCTGATCGCCGCCACGAACCGGAATCTCGTCGAGGCCATGCGGCAGGGGCGGTTTCGTGAGGACTTCTACTACAGGATGTGCTCCGACGTGATCATCACTCCCTCGCTGCGCGAGCAATTGCAGGAGTCGCCACGGGTGCTCCGTGAGCTCCTCCTCTTCATCGCGGGGCGCGTGGCCGGATCCGGAGCCGAGGCCCTGGCCGACGAGGTCGAGTCCTGGATCGTCCGGCACGTCGGGCGGGATTACACGTGGCCGGGAAACATCCGCGAGCTCGAGCAATGCGTGCGAAGCGTCATGATTCGCAAGGAGTACCATCCGCCGCGCAGCCGGCCGGGCTCAGGACTCGACGATTTGCAGGACGGATGGGACAGGGGCTCGCTGACGGCGGAGGAGGTCTTGCGGTGGTACTGTACGCAGGTCTACGCGCAGACGAGGAGCTACGAGGAGACGGCGCGGCGCCTGCAACTGGATCGCCGCACGGTGAAGAGCAAGATTGACCATGGGCTGCTCAGCCAGCTTCGCGACGGTGATCGCTGAAACATTGGTTTCGAAGGCCCGGCACCCCGACGCTATTTCCTGGGGATACGTTGAATACCGGGCCCGATCACCAGACCGCCTTCACGTGCGCATAGCGAGCCAGCTTGGCGTCGTTGGTGACCAAAGGAGCGCCGAGGATCTGGGCGGTGGCGATGATGATCCGGTCGGCTGGATCCTCGTGGATGGTCCCTGGTAGTTGGGGGGACCTTACCGGGACTCGATTGAGGACGATTGCTACCAACGCATGGCCTTGTTTCGGCAGGTCTAGTCATTCCGGTCTCAGTGGGCTTTATCGAGCCAGGTCTTTTTTCGTGAGGATATGAGCGCCTACCCTCCGCGCCGTCCTCACCAGCCTTTCATCAGTTGTCGCAAGCGGTAGGCCGGAGCGCATGGCCAGATCGAGATAGGTTGCATCATAGGAGGAGAGACTGTGCTCCCGTGCGAGCGACTGGTGCTCCATGCATGATCCCCCGTTTCCTTGTCCACGAGAATGGGTAGAGCCGCCAGCAAATCAAGGAAGTGCATCGACTGCGCTGCTGTCAATCTATGTCGCCGCTCTGCAACCAGAAGAACGCTCGCAACTTCCAGGGGCCAGAGTGATGGTACGACAGCCTTGGTTTTGGCGAGGGACTCCAGAAGTGCGTCCGCATAATCGTCCGCTTCGTCCCCAAAACACCAGGCCATGGTCACCGAACAATCGAGCACGAATCGGGTCAAAAGCGCCGCCCCTCCTCAATCAATTTTCTCAGCGAGAGTCCCTTGAGGGAAGCTCCCTTGCGTAAAGCCCGCAGGTCCTCAATGACGCTTCGTACGTCGCGCTTCTCGAACGGCGGTACTGGAACGAGCATCGCGACTGGCACCCCGTGCTTGGTGATGGTGACTTTCTCTCCCTTTGCCACATCCTCGAGAAGCTTGGGCAAGTTGGTCTTGGCTTCGTAGGAACCAACCGTTTTCTTCGCCATTGACGGTCTCCTGGCTCAGACTAGGCTAACACTTGTCTGAAACACTCTTCCTGTCAAGAAGGCCCCACGAGGCTGCGGGCTGGTCAGCTCGAGGCCTGGAAATTTCTAGGCGGTCCGTAGGGGGTGCGCTGATAGGCCATGGGGTCGAGGGTGTCAGTCCCCATGGTCCTCGAGTACCAAGTACTCATAAGCCTTGCTGAGCGCCAGCATCGCCTTGGGGATCTCATTCGCCCCGAAGCTGGTCGTGTGCTGAAACTTGCCCTCCTTGTCCTTGTAGGTCTTCTGCAGGCTCACGTTCCTGATGGCGGCCTTCCCGTTACCCGTGCTCACCTCGTTCACGAACACGCTCGCCGTGCAGGCCCCGACCTTGAACCGTCTCTCTGGTTGTCCCATCTCGCGTCCCTCCTTTTGGGTGCCAGGCTTTGCGCTCGCCTCTCCCCGCCTTTCAGGGCGGGGGATGAGGCGCGACTGGGAATGCCGCCATGCAGGAATGTTGCCGTCCGCATGCGCGGTGCTGACGGCAAGTACTAGTGGGGTAAGGGCTCGATTCTCACGGCCCGACAGCGGGCGAGATTCACATCTGTATCGTGCGAAAGACATGGGAAGGTATCGCCAAGGATACGACTGGGCTTTGGGTTGTCCGCCGGATAGTGGGACGGAGACGCCGGGGGGAGGGGGCCGGCGCCGTTTGCAGCCGGGTCGCGCGCTAGGGAGATTCGTTGACGATGCCGCCTTTGGGAGCAATCGAAACGGCGCCGTCGCGGGCGAGGCTGGCAATGCAGGAGCAGGCTTCCTTGTCGCCATCCGTGCACTTGTTTTCCTCGACCTTGTAGTCCTCGAGGAAATCCCGGTACTCGGGAGAGATTTGCTCCCCTTTGTCCGCCTGGCCGCCCAGGAGGTAGAGCAGCAGGAGCCGCGAGAGGCCACCCTGTGTCAGGTCGAGCTTCGTTTTGAGCGCGCAGGAAGAGTCACCGATGTCCAGTGTTTTGACGTCGCCTGAGAGGGGTGGCGCGTCGGAGAAGTGGAGGGTGCCCTCCTCGTCGGTCCAGCTGTACATCTCGGCGGTGGCGCCGAGCGGCGCGATCATGATGAGCGTGGCGCAGAGCAGCCCGAGGCCCGCCGTCGTCCACCGGATTGTCGGCACTGCATCACTCATGCTCGGTTCTCCGACGCCTGGCGCCGGTCGGCGCGGGGGTGCTCGGGTTAAGTATACCGCCCAGGTGGATGCCGCACATGCGCCGGGTTTAACGGCCTTTGAGAGACGCCTGGTGCTGGCTGCGCTCGACGGCGGCGCGGCAGTCTCGCCGGGCGTCGGCGTTTCCGACCGTCTTGCAGAAGTACGGCTCGCCGGTGCGGATAGCCAGTCTGCGGTAGCAGGTTTGCTTGTGGCTGAGCTGGAAGTGGTTGTTGCAGGACTTGATGTCGGCCCAGTAGCGGGCGCCGAGGTCCTTGGCGATCTGGGCCCTTCCCAGGGCGGTATTCGGGCTCGGTGGGGGAGGAGGGTCCGGCAGCCGCCTGGCTCGCAGCGTCGCCAACCCGCTGTTGTCCGTGCCGATCATGCGGTCCCCCTCGATCCAGACCGTCTTGACGTTCCCGAGCGGGGTGTCGTCGTCGCCGATCAAGTAATCGATATCCACGAGCTCGAGAAAGTTGCCGGAGCTCTCCCCCCGAACAGCCAGTCGAAGGTCGGGCCCCCAATCCAGGTAGCCGATGAGCGTTCCCGCTTCCGGCCGGCCCTCGATCGCGAGCTCGAAGAGCCGGCTCCGACCGGCAAAGCGCGTTTCACCCTTCCAGACCGAGGGCTCCATGACATAGCCGGCGTCAAAGGCCGGCCGGAAGGGCCATCGGACGCTGAGCGTGTCCCACACGTTGAGCAGAGGCAGGAGAAACACCAGGACGAGCAGGCTGGCCGCAAAAGACGGCACGACGATGTGCTGCTGTCTTGGGACCAGATTGACCAGGCCATCGTAGATCGCCGACACGCATGTGCTGTAGGCCACCGCGATCGGCACCACCACCAGGGTGAGTTGCGCCCCAAGGATGGCCGACGATTGAATCGCGTGGAAGTACTGCTCGCTGTCCAGGTGCGCGCCCGAGGCATAGGCCGCAAAGGCGAAGGGACCGATGAGCGTGGCCAGAATGATGGGGCTGAGAATGGTCCGGGCGCTTCGCTCCATCGCGGGCGGGAGGGCCGCGAGCATCGCCGCGCCGGTGATGATCAGGCGAATGTTCTTGAACTGCCCTGGGGCCAGCAGTTTAATGGCCTCGTAGAAAAGGCCGGACAGGCTGGCAAAGGTGATCAGGCCGATCGTGGCCAGGATCAGCGTAATACGAATGCTGGGGATCAGCATGGGTGGTCCCTGGGGCGGCCTGCGCCGACCCGATGAGGCTCCGCCGGCATTCGCTTCGATCCGGGCAGAGGCCATGATCTCTGAAAAGTATAGCACCTGGGCCCGCCCGACCCGGCCGGGGCCGGCGGTCAGACATCAGGCGTGGGCCGGCACCGCCGGAGCGCCGGCGCTGCGCGTGGCCGGACTCTCCGGTTGGCCGACGTCCTGCCCCGCCAGCAGCGGCGGCATGGGGCAGTCGAGCGCATCCGCGACGGCGCGCAGCAGCTCGGCCTCCTCGACCGTCACTTCCTTGTCCGCCAGGATGCAGGCGGCGCAGGCCTGCAGGAGCTTTCGCTTCTCGCGGGGGGAGCATTGCGCGAGGGTGTCGAGGGCGTGATCGACGACGGGCAGCCCGCAGAGCTTGCGGGGCTGCAGGCTCAAGTGCTCGATCTTCAAGTAGGGCGCCCCGCACCGAAACGCGTCGGCCGCCTCCTCGTCGCTATGGTGTGCCTGGTAGGCCAGCGCCGAGAGCAGCATCGAGCAGGGTGCCGCCAGGCGCTTCAGTGAATAGTACTGAACCGCGTGCTTCTTCACGCGGCGAAACTTGGGGTCCAGGTGACGCAGGAGGACCTGTTGGAGCATCCACTCGAAGAGCTCGACCTCCCGGTCGGCGTGGATCATGGCCCGCACGTTGTTTCGGAAGACTCGGTATTGCTGCGGAGAGAGCTCCCCCAGCGTGGGGATGATCATGTCGAGCAGGGGGAGGCGCGCGGCGGGCGTGACGGCGGCGATGGCTCCCTGGAGCCGGCTGATCTCCTTGTAGACCGCAGGATCGGCCTTGTCCTCCAGCTTGCCCAGTTGCGCGTTGCGAACCTCGGGGTCGCCGCTCAGCAGCAGCGCGTAGACGAGGGCCCGGGCGCCGTAGGAATCGTGGGCCGCCTCGCGGACCAGCGGGGCCAGACGCTCGATCAAGCTCTGCGCATAGCCCAGGTGCGCGGCCGTGGGGTTGCCGATGAGCGCGACCGGGTCGGGGAGGCTCTGGGTCGTGACCCGGGTGACGGTCGTCGCGGGCCTCGCAGACGGGAGCGGGGGCGGGATGGGCGTCTTGATCGATGCTGGCGCCGCTGCAGCGAACCCGGCAACGGGCTGCTCGACGTGCTCCACCTCTGGTCGTGTCACCGCCGGGAATCGGCCGTTGAACCGGGGCTCGATGCGGCGGATCCGCTCGAGCAGCGGCGGGTGGGTGGCCAGAACGCTGTCCAAGCCGCCGATCAGGCCCTGGCTGAAGAACATGTGGCTGATCGTCATGCTCTCCGGGTTCAGCATGACGGAGCCCTCCGTGAAGCCGCCGATCTTCTTCAAGGCGCCGGTGATGCCGGCCGGGTACCGTGTGAACTGGACCGCCGAGGCGTCGGCCAGGAACTCCCGCTGGCGTGAGACGGCGGCCTTGATCATGTTGCCGAAGAAGACGCCCATGTAGCCGATCGCCATGACCGCCAGCCCGATCGCGAAGAGCGCCAGGGTGGCCTTGCCGTCCCGGCGGGACCTGTACCGAAGACGATGGCCCCCATAGGTCATCCGGAGG
>JBFKNO010000193.1:0-5794 GCA_041629275.1 Nitrospiraceae bacterium | reverse complement strand
CCCTCAGCATGGTGCCCGGTATGAGTTACGCGCACGAGGCCCGCCTGGTCCGCGAGGGACACGACAACCTCGAAAACCTGTCGCACGCCAACGCACTGGAATTGGCGATACGCACGGGGTTCCGATACCGTCAGCTGCTGAGGTGGATCGACCAGGCCAAACTCTGCCTGCACTTGAGGCAGGATTACCCAAAAGTGCAGCTCTACACCGGGATCACAGGGGCCAGCGAACTCGTGACGTACGTGGCGCGTCTGTCACGAGACGAACAGCGTCGCGAGCCGTTCGAATCGCTTGAGGGAGATGCCGAGGTCAACAGGCTGCGCGAGAAGCTGCGGATCGTCTCGACTCTGCTGCAGACCAGGAAGTCGCCGGAGCCGTCCGAAGATGAGACGCACCGTGGCGAGGCGGACGAGGTGGGCTCCTTTGCCACAGCGCAGCCCGGCGTCCCTACGTAGGGGGTGTCGAGAGGACGTCGCGTCCGAGGCGAGAGCCGCGTGCTCCCGACTGGGGGCGCTCACGTTCTTCGACCAACCCACGCCGGCAGGTGCGGAACGCCGCGACAGGTTTCGCCGGTCCCCAGCCTTCCTTCCGAGCTACCTTCGCTTCCGCTTTACAGGCCTTGCCAGTCCTTGGCCTTGACGAGGAGGGCCTTGGCGTACTCGGCGTGGGCCCACATGAGCGGCATGGCGAACTGGACGTAGCCGCCCTGGGGCATGGTTGAGTCGCGCACCGTGCAGGCGTTGGCGGTGGTCTCGTAGGACCGCGACATGTTGTTCGCCTCTTCCAGGATCTTGTCGAACCCGACGTCGTCGAGCAGGATGGGCTTGTGGAACTCCTTGGCGAAGTCGTGCCCGGGGAGCCACTCTTTTTCCATGAACCAGTCGAACCGGTTGCTGGTGGAGAGATGCTCGGGAATCTCCCCCCGCTCATTGGAATACGAGTCGATGAGCCGCAAGAGGTCGTCCCCTCGCGCCGTGTTCCCGTTCCAGTAGTGGTACTGGGCCAGGATGGCGCTGTACTGCAACCAGGGACCGTTGCCCGCGTGCAGGTGGACGGCGAAATCATGATAGAAGGGCAGGTAGCGCATGATCAAGCCGAGCTCCGCATCCCACAGCTGCTTCTCGAGGAAGGTGACGCTCGCTTCCAGCTCGGCCTTGTCCGCAAACACGCCGAAGTAAAAGGGGCTGAGCAAGGTGAAGTCCGGCCGGTAGTCGCTGTCGCCCTCGGGGCGGATGCGGCGCACATAGCGTCCGCCCGTGATGAACAGCTCGTTCACCGTGTACAGAAAGGACGAGTGCAGGTCGAGATAGGTCTTGGAGATCCTTCCGCGGTCGTCCAGGCCCGTGGCGACCTCATGGGCAAGGGAGAAGGCGTAGAGAAAAGCGAAATTGACCCAGCAGGTGTAGGCGGATTCCATCGCGGACTCGTGGATGGCGGTCGTGGACTGAAACAGGTGCAGCTCGCGTTGGTAGAGGTGCTTCAGGCTGTAGTCCAGGGCCCGGTCGATGGCGTCGAGGTAGGCATCGAGCCCGTCGATGTCCCGACCGAGCTGCCGTGCGGTGAGGAGATAGTTGCACAGGATGGCGATGCCGTGCGCGACGTTGTCCTCCTGTTTGTAGATGCTCTTGTCCTCACCGTCGACGGCGTACCGCTGCCCCCAGCTACCGGCCCTCGACTGGGCGTCCTTCATGAAGCGCGCCATGTTCTTCATCAGCTCGAACGCCGGCTTCCCGCTGTCATATCCGTGCGTGGAGGTCGCGAGGCGGCGGAAGAGCTGCATGGCGCAGCCGCTGTCGCGCGGATAGACGTAGGGGTACCGGGTGTCCGGCGGCGAGGCCAGGAGGAGGCGGCCGTACCGGGCCGATGGCACCGTGCACCGCTCGATAATGCGCATGTGGTGGGACAAGCGGTCGTTCAGCTCGGCGATCGTATCCTTTGCCATGTTTTCCTCGGCTGAGGCTAAGCCCCGTTTCGATGCCCAGCAGGGTAGCCTGGATCACGCGGGTTTGCAACGCCGCACAGATGACGCCACGGTCCGTGCCCGCCGCCTCTTGCCGGAAACGGCGAGAAGCTCCATGATGGGCGAGATCCTGAAGTCTCGACCTCACGATGATGCCACGCCCGGGTGAACGCAGGGACAAGCCGAGGCCGACCGTCGGCAGGACGCCGCCGGTCAGGCATTTTTTCGCCTCCTGTCCGACCGGCCTCGAGGGGGTCCTGCTCGACGAGCTCGCCCGGCTGGGGGCCCGACAGCCGCACGCGACTCGCGGCGGGGTGTCCTTCGAAGGGACGCCGGAGCTGTGCTACCGGATCAACCTGGAGAGCCGGATCGCCAGCCGGGTGCTCTGGCGGGTGTTTCACGGACCGTACCGGAGTGAACGGGACGTGCAAGAGGCGGCTCACGTGCTGGCCTGGCCGGACTGGTTCGAGGCATCGTGCACGATCAAGGTCAAGGTCAGCGCGCGGAGCTGCCCCCTCAAGAGCCTGGACTTCGTCACGCTGAAGATCAAGGACGGGGTGTGCGACAATTTCCGCGCGAGCGTGGGCAGGCGTCCCACCGTGGAGACTCGGCGGCCTGATATCCGGATCGAGGCCTTCTTGGACGCGGCCACGCTCACGCTCTATTTGGACACCTCCGGCGAGGCGCTCTTCAAGCGGGGCTATCGCACGGGCCCCGTCGAGGCGCCGCTCCGCGAGAACCTGGCCGCCGGTCTGGTGCGACTCGCCGGCTGGACGCCTGACCGACCCCTCCTCGACCCCCTGTGCGGCGGCGGCACCATCCTCATTGAGGCGGCGCAGATGGCGCGACATGTGGCGCCTGGCCTGGGGCGGGGATTCGCGTTCGAAAAGTTGAGCTGGTTCGACCCGAAGCGCTGGCACAGGGAAGTAGAGACGAGCCGCTCCGCGCAACGCCGGGACCTCCCGCTCCAGATCTATGGCAGCGATCAGGACGGGAGCGCCCTGTTGCGCGCGCGGGAGAACCTGGCCGCCGCCGGCCTGACCGAGGCAATCCAGCTCGCGCAGGCCGATGTTCTGCACCTGGCTCCGCCGGCTCCGGAGGGCATCCTGATCTCGAACCCGCCCTACGGCGTGCGTCTGGGCGATCAGGCGACCCTGGCCGAGTTCTACGGGCAGTTCGGCTCGGTCCTCAAGCAACGCTTCCCAGGCTGGCGCGTTCATCTCTTGACCGCCAACCTTCGCCTCCCCAGCCTGCTCCGTCTCTCGGAATGCCGCCGCATCCCGCTCTTCAACGGCCCCCTCGAGTGCCGGCTGATGGAGTTCCGGATGGTCGCAGGCTCGATGAGGCGGCGGAGCGGGGGCCATCCAGACGGAAAAAGCGAATTCATGGATTTCTGAGGCGCCTCCACTTATCCTCTCTATCTAGGCCAAATCTTCCTCTGTCATCCCCGCAGCTCTCAGCGGGGATCCATCTTTGTGTTTGTCGGGGGAAAAGATGGATTCCCGCTTTCGCGTGAATGACGGAACGGGGATGCGCGGGTGACCACCAAGTCCACCGAATCTGAATGCGATCAGACAATGTCTGCGAGTAGAATCCAAACGCTTACAGGTTATGTAGCCTGTCTCCTCGTGGCTCCAGTCCTCGTCGTGCAGGGCTGTGCCCCCCAGCGAGTGCTTGTGACGAATCGTCCGGCCCCGCTGGCAGAGCACGTTCGCGCGGAGCTGGGCACCGTCGGAGTGCTGCCGGGTCGCGTCACGGCCCGGTCGAATTACCGGCAACACGAGGCCGCAGTCTCATCGGGATCGGGCGACGGGACGTCGGGCGGGGCGATTGCCGGGGCCGCGGTCGGAAGCACGGGAGCCCTGGCCCTTCTTCCGCTTGCGATCATTTTTCCGCCGATGCTGATCGTGGCGGGAGGCGTGTTCCTGTTCTCAACAGCGGGGGGTGCCGCGGTCGGCGCGAGCCAGGCGGTGCCGTCGCCGGACCGGACCGAAAGCAAGCAGGAGGCGGAGCGGGCCATCGGGGACGCCCTCGGCCTGAACCGGGCCCAGGCCGATCTTCACCAGCGACTCATGGCGGCCGGTCGGGACCTTCCCTCGTTCGACCTGGTCTCTCTGGAGCCGGGTGAACCGTCGGTCTTCGGGGAAGCGTTGGACCTCCAGGTGTTCGCCGAGGGCGGCTTCGAGACCCTGCTGCTCGCGAACGTGGATGAGGTCACGGTGAGCGCCGAGGAGGGCGCCAATCCTGTGCTCGCGATCGACGTGGTCGTGACGTCGACGCTCCTGAGCGCCGCGCAGGGTGGGCCTATCGATACGCGCACGTTCGGCTGCCGGGCCGGCAAGCGACCGGCGCGTGCGTGGCGGGTGCATGACGATCGGTTCTCTCGCCGCGCCGTCTCCCGCTGCTACGACAAGATCGCCGATCGCATCATTGAAGAGCTGTTTCTCGTGTACGAGCCCCCCGACGGGCCGCTGTCCACGTTCGGCGGCAGAGCATTCGCCCGTGTTGACCTGGAGTCAGACAGCCCGACGTTCACTTGGAGAGCCGTTCCTCTCGCAGACAGCCGTGGGGCCGAGTCGCAGGACGAGGTGATCCGCTCGGAACACGTTACCTACGACCTGCGCATCTGGCGCGCCGAGGATGGTTTCCCTGGGGACCTGATCTATCAGCGAACGTCCCTGCCGGAGTCTTCTCACACCGTCGGGCGCACGCTGGACCCGTCCACCCTGTATTTCTGGACCGTGCGGGCCCGCTTCCAGCTGAACGGTCGCACGCGAGTCACACCCTGGGCCGTGACCCAGGACCGGCAAGGATACTCGCCGGACCGATTGGACCGGGTCACCAACGATTTCTACTATCGTTTCACCACCCCGCCTGCTGCGGACGCGATCCCGTCTCCCGACCCTTGACCCGGGTGACGGCCGCCGCTCCGTTCGGCGGCTAGCCGACCGGGTGCCGTCCCGCCCCTGCCTCGCGCGGATCGGCCCCGGACGCTCCGGGACCTCGAGCCGTGCCGGCACCGAGATGTTACGGCCGTCTGGAGAACGCGGTCGCCACGCTGTCTTCGAGTGCGGCCCAGATATCGATTTTCAGGTTGGCCTGGTGCGGCATCAGCAGCACCTCGGCCTTGGGAGGGCAGAACGGCGGGCCGCGCCGGACGGTCGTGATCGGTCGCGCGACGAGGCTGCGCTCCGGCCCCCCCGGCAGCCGGCGGATGACCAGGATTTGCTCCCGCGGCTCGAGGACGCAAAAATCTTGCTGCCCGTTTTCCTGCGAGCGGGCGGCCTCGACCAACTGGACGCGATGGCGCCCCGTCGAGAAGACCAGGTCCCCTTCCTTCACCGGCCCTTCCGGGACCATCGAATACAGGAAGATCGGCACGAGCATCAATGCCAGCACGACGAGGCCGATGGGAATCAGCGGATCGCGTGCCTGGTCGGCGCCACGCCGGTCGTGAGACGAGTCCATATCGAAATCCCCGCGCGGCACCCATTCTACCCCTTCTGCTCGCCGGACATCACTAGCCCGGGTTATTCATGACTCTTCGTGGCGAAATCGCAAAGTCGCGTTGCGAGCCGGGCGCGCGGAGCCGCGAGGGAGGGAGGCGTACTCCCTGCAGTACGTCGACCGACTGAGCCGCGAGCCCGCCCGCCTGGCCGCTGTAAGCGCGACCAGGCTTGGCGCAGCAGCGAATTCGCGATTGCAGCAGAAGGTGTCATGAATAACCCGGGCTACGTCGCTGCGCATGCTATCAAAGGGGACCAGCACCTGCAATGAAATCTGCCGGATGCGCGCTCCGCCGTCAGTCGATCGCCCACACAGGGCGTGCGTCCT
>JBFKNO010000192.1:0-5827 GCA_041629275.1 Nitrospiraceae bacterium | reverse complement strand
TGCTTCCGCAGGCATGACGGGAGAAGAGGCGTGCATAACGGAAGAAGAGGCGGGCATGACAGAAGGGAATCGGGCAGGACGGGCCCGTAATCGTCCGAAAGAATGAGAGCCCCGCAGCCATGAAAACGATCGTCTGCTTCGGTGAGGACTGGGGACGGCATCCGAGCACCCTCCAGTTTCTGGCGCGGCGCCTGGCCGACCACGACCGCGTCATTTGGGTGGAGTCTCTTGGCTTGCGCCGTCCGAGCCCGAGCGTGGCGGACGCCAAGCGCATTCTCGGCAAGATTCGCAAGTGGTGGCGCAGGTCTTCTCCCGGTGATCCGGCGAACCACAGCGTGCATGTCTGTACCCCGCTCGTCCTGCCGTTTCACGGATGGCGCCTCGCCCGATGGCTGAACAGGTTGATTCTGGCCCGGATGATCAAGCGACGGGTTCGCCGGCTCGCCCAGGGGGCTCGTCCGGTGGTGGTCACCGCATGCCCGACCACCGCGTACCTCCTCGGGCACCTCGGCGAGGCCAGGAGCGTGTACTACTGCGCCGATGACTACGCGCACATGCCTGGAGTCGATGCCGCGCTGGTGCATGAGCTCGAGGCGCGCCTGCTGCAGCAGGTCGATGCGGTGGTCGCGACGTCCGAGCCCTTGCTCCGCGCCAAGGCCACGTCGGCCAAGCCAACGCAGCTCCTGCGCCACGGCGTCGACGTCGAGCATTTCCGCGCGGCGGGGCTTCCGGACGCCCCCGTGCATCCCGCGCTCACCGGGGTGCCCGCACCCGTCTTCGGGTTCCACGGGTTGATCCAGGACATCATCGATTTCGAGCTGATCGCCGAAGTCGCCCGGCAGCGACCCGACTGGTCGTTCGTCTTCGTCGGCGCGGCCCCCGACGGGCTCGGGACGTGTCCGACGGCGCCCAACATCTTCTATGTCGGCGCGTATCCCTACGCGGTGATGCCTTCCTTCATCCGCGGGTTCGACGTCTGCGTTATCCCCTACAAGGTGGAGGAGAGAACGCGCGCGTGCAATCCCATCAAGCTGCGGGAGTATCTGGCCGCCGGGAAGCCCGTGATTTCCACGCTGATCCCGGAAGTGCTGGCCTATGGCGACGTCGTGCGGTTCGCCAGCACGCCCGACGAGTTCGTACATCAGGGCGAGTGGCTCCTGCGCCACGACGGGGCGTCCATGGTCCAGCAGCGGGTCGATCGGATTCGCAGTGAGACCTGGGAGGCCGTGGCCGAGCGATTTCGGGAGGTCCTGGGCTAAATGGTCTCCGTGCTCGCCCTGATCGCCGCCAGCGAGGTCACCGGTCCCTGTCGCGGGCTGTTTCAGCTCGCCGCGGAGACCGACCGCCTCGATGTTCGCTTGACCCTGGGCATGTTTCTTCTCCGGTCCCATGTCTCCGTCCCGTCCATCGAGGAAGCGCGGCGGCGGGGCTTCCCCGTCGAAGTCCTGGCTCAGGGACGGCGGTATGATCCGCGGTTGGTCGCACAAGCCTGGCGGCTCGTCCGTGCTCATCGCGTCGAGCTCGTGCAATCTCACGGTTACAAGCCGGCGCTGCTCGCCTGGAGCCTCAAGCAAATGACAGGTCTCCCCTGGGTCGCCTTCGCCCATGGCTATACGTCACAGGGTCTTCGCGTTGCCGCGTACAACCACCTGGACCGCTGGCTGATGCGGCGCGCCGACCGTGTCGTCGCCGTCTCCGAGTCAATGGCCTCGGAGCTCACCCAGGCCGGGGTGCGGGAGGATCGTATCCGGGTGATCCGCAACGCGATCGATCCCTCGGACTATCGGCCCGACGCGGACGGGGCGCAGGTCCGTCACGCCGCCGGGGCCGGCCCCGAGGATCTGCTCATCGGGGTCATCGGGCGGCTCAGCCCCGAAAAAGGACAGGAGGTGTTCATTCGCGCCTTGCGCAGGGTCGTCCAGGTCGTGCCGCAGGCCAAGGCCGTGCTCGTCGGTGAGGGCGAACAGGCCGGGGTGCTCCGCGCCGCGCTGCAGGCACAGGGTCTCGAGCGCAGGGTGAGCTTGACCGGGTATCACCGCGACATCTCACCCATCTATGCAGCCTTGGATCTCGTGGTGGTGCCCTCCCTGTCGGAGGGACTTCCCAATGTCCTCCTCGAGTCCATGCTCCATGGAAAGGCGGTGGTGGCGACGGCGGTGGGAGGAACCCGTGAGGTCATGTCGGGGTGGATCCCCGAGTGGACCGTGCCGGCCGGGGATCCCGACGCCCTGGCGCGAGCCATGATCGAGGCGCTCCTCGAGGCGCGACGGAGAGCCACCCTGGGGCAACGCGGAGCACGGCGCGTACGAGCACACTTTTCATCGTTCCATCGGGCAGAACACATCAAGAGGGTGTACCATGAACTGGCATGTTGATGACTCACATCTCGCAATCGGCCTCTTCGTGCTCTCCAGCCTCCTCGTTCTCTACACCTACCTGCTCTACCCACTGGCCTTGATGGCCCTCTCGCGGTGGCGTGGCGGGACTCGCGCGGACAAGCCGCGACTGGACAGGAGTGACGCGCCGACCGCGGGCGACTGGCCGCGCGTGTCCGTCATCGTCCCCCTGTTCAACGAGGAGACATGGGTTGCTCGGAAGCTGGACAACACCTTGAGTTGGGATTATCCGCCAGGCCGGCTGGAGGTCGTCGCGGTTTCCGATGGGTGCACCGACGGGACCAATACCATTCTCGCGCACTACCGCGACCGGGTCCGGATCCTGCGCTATGGTCGCCGTGAAGGGAAGCCGACCGCCATGAACCGGGGCATGGCGGCCGCGCAAGGAGAGATTCTCGTGTTCACCGATGCGAACGTCATGATCGAGCCCAAGGCGATCAGGAGGATGGTCGCCCATTTGCAGGAGCAGGATGTCGGGGCGGTCTCGGGGAACATCGAGATCCTGTCCCACGTCAACGAGGAGCCCCTCGGCGAAGGGCTGTACATGCGGTACGAGCGCACGCTGTATGAGCTGGACAGTCGCGTGGGGACGATGGTCGGACTCGATGGCGCGCTCTTCGCCGCTCGGCGACGGGATCTCTCACCCCTACCAGCCGACAGTATCGTGGATGATTTCGCCATCGCGATGCAGGTCATCAGCAAGGGGAAGCGGGTCGCCTACGATCCGCGGGCGTGTGGAACCGAGGTCGTGATTCCTGATGTGCGATCGGAATACGCCAGAAAGGCCCGCATGATCGCCGGCGGCTACCAGACGCTCGGACGGTACCGGCACCTGTTGAACCCGTTCCGCTTCCCGGTCATCGCGTGGCAGCTCCTCTCGCACAAGCTGCTGCGGTGGACCGTTCCGTTCTGGATGATCGCGGCGTTCCTGGCCAGCCTCACCGTCGCGTCACACCATGTCGCGCTGGCCCTGGCGGTGGCGCTCCAGGCGTGGTTCTACGGGCTCGCGCTCGTCGGAGCGGCGTCGCGCTCCCTCCGGCGGTTCATGCCCGTCTACGCGCCCTATTACTTCTGTGCGGCCAACGTGGCGGCGGCCGTCGGGTTGTGGCGCTTTCTCCGCGGCGGTCAGCCCGTGGCCTGGCAAAAAGCCAGTCGCGCGACCGAGGCCTCCGTTCATCGGGCGGTGATCCCCATGCCGTCGGAGCGCTTTCGTCTCCCGCGGGCCTCGTGATCGGTCATGGCCAACTCTCCCTCTGTCATCCCCGACTCTTGCCCTGTCATCCCCGCAGTTTTTAGCGGGGATCCATCTTGCTTTTCCGTGGAGGAGAAGATGGATTCCCGCGTTCGCGGGAATGACGGAACGGGACGCGGGAACGACAGAAAGGGCCGATGACCTGGCAGGAAGGGGCACAGACGAAGCCGGACCAAGCGACCCCAAGTTCTTCAGTTTCACTCGATCACGGAAAATACGTCGTGGGCATGATTGACCAGGTCGTTCAGAACATCCGGCATCGCGAGACGCCGTTCTACGATCGCCTGTACAGGCTGGCAAAGCTGGCTATGTCCGTGCATGTCCCCGTGATTCCCGGCCTGCACCACGCTCTGTATTACGAGCGGAGATTGCGTCAGCGATCCTGGCGGAACCTCTGCCGAGTGCTCTACTACGAGCCGATGTTCAAGACTCGCTGCGAGGAGGTCGGATCCAACCTGCGGTTGATAGATGGTATTCCGCTGCTCATGGGTAACCCCATCCGCCTGCGGGTGGGCCATGATGTCACGATCTCGGGGGTCACCACCTTTCTGGGATCGAAAATGGCGCGCGATCCTATTCTCGAGATCGGGTCGGGCAGCTATATCGGGTATCAGACCAGCATCGTGACCGGAAGGGGCGTCCACATCGGCCGGCAGGTCCTCATCTCCAACCGCGTGACCATCGCGGCGGATGACAGCCATCCCCTCGATCTCATCCGAAGGATGCGGAACCTTCCGCCCGAGCCGGACACGGTGAAGGAGATCTGGATCGAGGATCAGGCCTGGATCGGGGAATACGCCGCTATTCTCAAGGGTGTGCGCGTTGGCCAGGGCGCGGTGGTCGGCGCCCACGCGGTCGTGACGAAAGACGTCCCGGCCTTCACCATAGTCGCGGGGAATCCCGCGCGCGTGGTGAAACAGTTGCCGGTGCCGGAGGGCGCAGCGGAGATGCTCCGCGGGGGCGAGTAACGTGACCGCTCCCATCCACCTGGCTCAGGCGGTCTATTCGTTCGGCATGGGAGGATCGGAGCGTCTGGCTTGGCAGATCGCCAGCGCGCTCAACGGGCGAGGCCGTTATCGCTGTTTGCTCTACGCGGTGCAGCAAGGGGGTCCCATGGCCGAGATGCTGGACGCAGAAGGAATCGAATCCCGCTCCTTCTCCCGGATGCGAAAGTTCGACCTCGCGCTCATCCTGCGCCTGGCGATACGGCTCCGGAGAGATGGCGTGCGTCTCGTCCATACCCACCATGTCGGACAGTTGTTGAATGCCGGCGTGGCGGGACGGATGGCGGGCGCGAAGGTTGTTCACACGGAGCATGAGTTCTATAGCTTGCGCAGCAAGCGAACGCAGTCACTCTTGCGGTCCCTGTCGCGTCTCGCGCATGTCGTCACTGCCGTTGCAATGCCGGTGACCGAGTTCCTCCGTGACTCGGTTCGTATTCCCGCGCAACATATCAGGACCATCGAGAACGGAGTGCACGTGCCAACCTTCGAAACCGCGGTGCCCGTGCGACGTATTGATCTCGGATTGAGGGAAGGCGATCTCGTTATCGCCTGCGTAGCCCGGCTGGAAGTCGTGAAGGCTCACCACGTGCTGCTCCAGGCGTTCAGCAAGATCCATCGACAAACGGCCGGGATGAAGCTCGTGCTCGTCGGCGACGGTGGACAGCGGCATCGACTCATGGCGATGGTCGAACGCTTGAGGTTAAACGGCTCCGTCAAATTCCTGGGGCTCCGAAATGACATCCCTGGTGTCCTCGCCGCCTGTGATCTCGTGATCCTCCCCTCCCTCGAGGAGGGCCTCCCCCTGGTGCTCCTGGAAGCGATGGCGGCCGGGAAAGCCGTGGTGAGCACCTGCGTGGGGAGCATCCCCGCTCTGGTGCGGCATGGCGAGAACGGGTTGCTGGTTCCTCCGGGGGATGCCGCGGCCTTGGCCGAGGCGGTGGAGACGTTGATTTTGAACGGGGAAGCGCGCGAGCGCATGGGGATTCGGGCGTTGGAGATCGTGCGGGAGAGGTATAGCCTCGAGCAAACTATGGACAGTTATCAAGCTGTCTACGACCATGCATTATCGAGAGCATCGTAACCAAGGACTTTTCCGGGTCCCGAATACGAGGGCCTGAACCCAAGAGTTCCCCTCTTCCACGTTTCGGGGGAGAGGGCGAGGGTGAGGGGGCATA
>JBFKNO010000191.1:0-5870 GCA_041629275.1 Nitrospiraceae bacterium | reverse complement strand
TTCGATTCGTGCAGGCGTTCCCGGGGCGGCGAGGTCTGGCATTCCGGGGTCGTGACGAGCCCCCACTGCCAGTTGCCCTGGCAGACATTTTCGACCAGCAGGGCCTCGGCGTGGTGGAAGAGCAGGATGCCGCTCAGCATGTTGTCCCGGCAGGTGTTCCGGACCAGGTCGGGGCAGGTCTCGGGATCACGTGCCGCGATCCCGAAGTGGTGATTGGCATAACAGACATTCCGGGCCAGATAGGGCCGTGCGCCGGCGAACGAGAAAATACCCGATTCCCGATTGTGGCAGACCTCGTTCCCGATCAGTGAGGGGCGGCAGCTCGGCCCATAGAGCACGACACCCGACAGCAATCCCTCGGTGGCGCGACAACTGGCGATGGTACAGGTGGAATCGAGGATGTTGATCGCCGAGTTCTGGTCGCTCCCCACATAGCGAAAGGTCACGCCCGAGATGCGTCCTCCCGTGACCTGCTGCAGGTAGAGAGGCCCGCCCCGGCGGGAAAAGACCTGCACCCGGTCCCGGCCGGCTCCAATCAGCCGGATCGATCGGCCCGTGACGAAGATCTTGTCCTCGTACACGCCCGGCCGGATAAACACCTGGTCTTCCGGCGTCGCGTCTTTGAGCGCCGCACTGGGGCGCGGGTAGGCGTTCGCGTCACGGCTGTCCACGACGAGCGTCCTCCCGCCCAGCGGATTCGGCGGCGGCTCGGTGAGCTCGGCCTCCCCCAGGTCGGCGAGATCCGGCTCATGGTGCCGGTGCTCGTCTTCGCGCTCTTCCGATTCGCCGGATCCCATCGGTCCAACTCCATGGACAGGGACGGGTCGCCTAGTCCAGAACCTCGAGTCCGAGCAGGGTCGCCAGCCCGGGGATGGTAAAAGGCTGATGGATGTCGATCCGCACGATGTCCAGGCCGGCGGCGGCCATGGCCAACTGCGCGATCCGCTCTCGGATCGGCCTGGAACGGTCGCGCTGCGGCAGCCCTTCCAGCTCGATCACCTTGACCACGGTCAGCGTCCCAGGATGGACCAGCACGAAGTCGAGACAGGCCACGGAGATTCGGCGGAGCACCCAAGCCGCGAGGGCATGGTCTGCGGGATCGTCGGCTTCCACCAGGAGCACACGGCTCACGGGTACCTTGGCAAACACCAGATACTGCTCCTGGACCGCCAGCCGCAGCACGTTGTAGAAGGCGGCTTCTTCCTTGGTGAACATCTCCCGGGGCTGGAGTGAGAGCCCCTCGGGAAGGCTGATTTCCTCCGGGGACGAGGCCGGCTCGGTCCTGTGCGCCCGGAGATACCAGGCCACAGCCGCTGCCAGGGTGATCACTGCGACGAGGGCAAGGATCTCAAGCATAGCACCTCCTTGGTCAGCGCCGCGTTCTTGCCGATGGCTTCCTCGAACTTCGATGCCTTCCCGGAACCAGCGCCCCCAGCACGACCTCCGCCTTGGCCCCGGTTACGGACGGGACATTTGCGCATCGGCCGTGCCACGTCTCGTAGGCCAACAGCGCGAAGGCCACCGCCTCGAGCGATTTGCTGTGCCATCCCAGGTCCTCAAAGGTGCGGACCGGGGTCGGGGCGAACTCCTCCCGGAGATCCCGCATCAGCGACTGGTTCAGCGCGCCCCCGCCCCCGACGATGACCTCCTCCACCGGTCCCCTGATCCATCGGGTCGCGTCCGCCACGGCCCAGGCGGTGAGACGCGCACACGTGGCCAGGACGTGATCCGGCCTGACCCCACGCCGCCTCGCCTCCGCGAGGACCCGCGCGACGAAGGCCTCCCCGAACTCCTCCCGGCCGGTCGACTTCGGCGGCCGGCAACGGAAGAAGGGATGCGCGGTCAGTTTGGCGAGCAATCGGACGTCGGCCGTCCCCCGGGCCGCCCTGCGGCCGCCCCGGTCCATCGACTCGTGGCCCCGCGAGTAATGGCGAACCAGCCCGTCGAGCACCATGTTCGCCGGTCCGGTATCGAAAGCCTGGACCCTGCGCAAGGACGCCCGCGCCGGCAGGTAGGTCACGTTGGCGATACCGCCGAGGTTCACGATCAGGCGTGCCCGGTCGGGATGACGGAACACCACGTAATGCGCGTAGGGAGCCAGCGGTGCACCCTGGCCTCCCGCCGCCAGGTCGCGCTGGCGGAAGTCCGCCACGGTCGCGACCCCGGTTCGTTCCGCGATGACGGCCGGCTCGCCGATCTGCAGCGTGGAACGAATCCGGCCCACGCCGGGCTCGACGCGGGCCTCGGGCAGGTGGTGCACGGTCTGCCCGTGCGATCCGATCAACTTGACGGCCTGCGGGGAGACGCGTGATCGCTGCATCAACCGGAGGGCAGCCTTGGCGAACAGCTCGCCCAGCACGGCGTTCAGATGGCACACCTCGGCGACGGAGCCGGAGGACGCGACCGCCAGGAGGCGCCGGGAGAGCGCGGAGGAATAGGGAACCGTCACATGGGACAACGATCGAATGCGGAGTGATGGCCCTTGCCCACGGATGTCGACGAGCGCGGCATCGATGCCGTCGCCTGATGTCCCGGACATCAGCCCGATCACCTTCATGCGATCACACGCTCCACAAGATCTGGGTCATCAGCCAGGCTCATCTCGATCGGACAGCCTGACGCCGCCAATCCGCCAGCCGACACGATCATTCCCGCGGCGTATGCTTCGCCCGCTCCCACACCATGCCGGTCTGCTCCTTTGCCGAGAATCCCAGCTTCTCGTAAAAGGCCTGCTTGTCCCGCGTGCACAGCCAGAACAGCTCGACCCGCTTCAGGGAAGGATGGTGCAAAATCTGATGCATGATCTTCGATCCGATGTCCTGCCCCTGGTAGGCCGGATCGACGATGACGTCCCAGATCGAGGCGCGGTACACGTAGTCGGTCAGGACCCGGCCGAATCCCACCAAACGGTCGGCATCCCAGGCAGACAGGGCGAGATCGGAGTGGGCGAGCATCTCTCGCATGTCTTCAAGGCTCCGCCCTGCGGCCCACGGGGCATAGCGGTAGAGCCCCAGGAGGGCCCGGGGGTCGAAATCTTTTCGCTCCGAAAATGTGACCATGGCCTTGAGACTTGACGGGTCCTGTATTATTTTTAGGTCACTCCCAAGAGAGCCGCGATAGGTGACCAGTCCAGAACCATGAGCGGGGGTTGTCGAATGGTGACACAGGTCCGTACCTGCCCGAAATGCTTCCAATTGATGTGGGTCAAGGACGAAGACATCGAGCGTCCAGATGAGAATACCGTCCGTCTGAAGTGCCCACATTGCCGTGAGACCGTCCGCTTCAAGCTCGTCTCGGAGGGGTACAACGCGGCAGGGCCCAAAATGGGACACTAACCCATTCCCCGTCCTGCCCCCTCGAGCTCTGGATCCTTCCCCGGCAGGATCTTGTGGAGCGCGGCGCGGTACTCCTTCACTCGCGCCTCGTCCGCCGGCGTCGCCTTGATCTTATGCTCACGCTGCATGAGCTCGGCCTGGTCCAGGGCCATGAGCAGGTCCTGCACCGCCGAGAGGACGGCGCCGGTCTCGAAGGCTTCCAGGGTTTCGACGAGGACCTCGCTCAACCGGCGATACTGGGAGGCCGTGGCATGCTCTCGAAATCTCGAAATCGTCTTCTCAAAGGTCTCGACGGCCTCCGGTGACGGCTTGAGCCCGCCCGGGACCGCCTGAAGAAACACGACCGTCGGGACCTTGGCGCTATAGGTCTTGAGCTGGGCGACGAGGCTGCCAACCGTGTCGAGCACCTGCGTCATTTCCATGCTATGACTCCCTGGAATGAGTGAGACATAACGTGCGGAGGGGAGCCTGTCAAGCGTCCTCCCGGCCCGTCTGGCCGGGAAGATTCATGAGGCCCCGCGCAAGGCGTCGCAGACGCCGTCCATGTCGTCGGGGCGCGGCGCCGAGAATTCCACGTACCGCCCCGTTTCCGGGTGCGCGAACCCCAGCGTCGTGGCGTGGAGCATGACGCGCGGGACCAGGAGGCCATCGAGCTCGCGCACGCGTCTTCCCCCATAGGTCGGATCGCCCAGGATCGGATGACCGATCGCGGCCATGTGTACGCGGATCTGATGGGTGCGACCGGTGCGGGGCGTCACCTCGACCAGCGTCGCGCCCATGGGAAATCGCTCCTTCACGCGGTACTGGGTCGCAGAGGCTCTCCCGCGAGCAGTGCGCGCCGAGAATTTCTTCCGCTCCTTGATGTCCCGCCCGATCGCGAGCTCGATCAGACCGGCGGACTTCTTCACGCGACCCCAGACCAGCGCCTCGTAGGTCCGTGTGATGGTGTGTTGCTTGAACTGCGCGGCCAGCGCGCGATGCGCGCTGTCGCTCTTCGCCACCACCATCACGCCGGAGGTTTCCTTGTCCAGGCGATGGACCAAGCCGGGGCGCTCTTTGCCGCCGATCGTGGAGAGACTTCCTTCCGGGCTCGTGAAATGGTGGAGCAGCGCGTTCACGAGCGTCCCGGACCAGTGGCCGGGCGCGGGATGGACGACGAGGCCGGCCGGCTTGTTCAGCACCAGCACGGAGGCGTCTTCGAAGAGAATGTCGAGCGGGATCGGCTCCGGTCGAATGTCGAGGGGCTCGGCGCGGGGGACGAGGAGGGTGACACGGTCGCCGGGCCGGATCTTGTAGCTCGGTTTGACCAGCCCTGCGTTGACGCGGATCTTTCCTTCGTCGATGAGCCGCTGGACCGCGGCCCGCGACAGAGACGGCTCACGACCGGCTAGGAAGAGATCGAGCCGCTTCGGAGCTTCTCCGTCGGTGACGACCAACTCGGTCTCTTTTTCGTGCCAGGGCATGCACCGTGGATCACACTGCGGGAGGCATGGGACAGGGGACGGGAGATCAACCGGGCCCGCCAGGGAGGGCGCGCTCGCGCCGGGCCCGGTCCGCGATCTTTTTCCGCAGGCGGGCCTTCTCCAAGCTAATCTTGGCCGCTTCAACCTCGGAGGGAAGGCCGCCCACCTCGACACGACGCTCGGCCTCGGCGACGGCCGCCGCGGCTCGCTCGACATCGATGTCTTCCGCCTTTTCTGCGACCTCGGCGAGGATGGTGACTTTGCTGGGCGTGACCTGGGCAAATCCCCAGAGCACGGACATGAAGCTGTCGGCTTCGCCGACGCGATACCGGAGCTCCCCAATTCTCAGTGTGGACATGAAGTGGCAGTGTCCCGGCAGGACGCCGAAGTCCCCCTCGATGCCGGGCGCACTCACCTCATCGACCTCCTGGCTGATCAGGAGCCGTTCGGGTGTCACCACCTCAAGGAGAATTTTACCTGCCATTTTTTCCTGCCGGCGTCTCGTAATTGGGTAAGTGGGTAATTCGGTAATTGTATCTTCCCGCAATTACCCACTTACCCAATTACCTAGTTACCCCTGTAGCGCCCCCGTGGCGTTAACTTCTCTTGTATCCCAGCTTCTCCGCCTTGGCGACCACCTCTTCGATGGGGCCCACCATGTAGAACGCCTGCTCCGGAAGATCGTCATACTTTCCTTCGACGATGTCTTTGAAGCTGCGCACCGTGTCCTTGAGCTTCACGTACTTGCCGGGGCTGCCGGTGAAGGCCTCGGCCACATGGAACGGTTGCGACAGGAAGCGCTGCATCTTTCGGGCGCGCGCCACGAGGAGCTTGTCATCCTCGGACAACTCGTCCATACCCAGGATCGCGATGATGTCCTGCAAGTCTCTGTATTTCTGTAAGACGCGCTGCACTTCGCGCGCGACCTTGTAGTGCTCCTCACCGACGATCTGTGGGTCCAGGATCCGTGAGGTCGAATCGAGCGGATCGACCGCGGGATAAATCCCCAATTCCGCCAGGCCCCGCGACAGCACCGTGGTGGCGTCCAAGTGCGTGAAGGCCGTGGCCGGGG
>JBFKNO010000190.1:0-5894 GCA_041629275.1 Nitrospiraceae bacterium | reverse complement strand
TGTAGCTGCAGCATCTCATGCTGCCAGAACCGGCGCCATGAGATGGCGCGGCTACAGTCTGATTGAAGCTGGTATCAAGAACGAAGTGCTCCGAGTAGTAGGACATCCCACTTTGCCCCATCACCCTGACCCTCTCCCCCTCTGGGGAGGAGGGAGGTTGGGGAGATCATCTCACCAAGGCCTTGGCGGCGCTCGCCACCTGATCCGGCGTGAAGCCGAACTTGCGCTGGAGCTCCTTGAGCGGCGCCGACGCGCCGAACGTGTGCATCCCGATGATCCGCCCCTGCGGGCCGACGTAGCGCTCCCAACCGAGCGCGGAGCCCTGCTCCACGGCGACGCGCGCGGTGACCGTCGGCGGCAACACGCTGGCGCGATAGTCGGCCGGCTGGTTCTCGAACAGCTCCCAGGAGGGCAGGCTGACGACGCGGGCACCGATCCCCTCCTTCTTCAGGCGCTCGTAGGCGTCGACGCAGAGCGCGACCTCGCTCCCCGTGGCCATGAGGAGCACCTCCGGGGCGCCGCTGGGAGCATCCGCCAGCACGTAGGCCCCCTTCGCGAGACCGGACGCCGGGGCGTAGGCGGTGCGATCGAGCGTCGGCAGGGCCTGGCGGGTCAGGATGAGCGCCACGGGCTCGTGCCGGAGCTGCATGATCACCCGCCAGGCCTCGACGACCTCGTTGGCATCGGCCGGGCGCAGGGTGATCAGGCCGGGAATCGCGCGCAGCGAGGCGAGCTGCTCGACCGGCTGGTGCGTGGGCCCATCCTCCCCCACCCCGATCGAATCGTGGGTGAAGACGTAGATGACCGGGATCTCCATCAGCGCGCTCAGCCGGAGCGCCGGGCGGCCGTAGTCGCTGAAGATCAAGAACCCCGAGCCGAAGGGTCGGATCTTGGACAGCGACAAGCCGTTGAGGATCGCGCCCATGGCGTGCTCGCGGATGCCGAAGTGAAGGTTGCGGCCGCCGTGGTCCTCTCCGGTGAAGTCGCCGGCGCCGTCGAAGGTCAGCCGCGTCTTGGTCGAAGGCGACAGATCCGCCGATCCGCCGATGACCCACGGGACGTTCTGGGCCAGGACGTTGAGCACCTTGCCCGAAGCCTCCCTCCCGGCGAGCCCCTTGGCATCGGGGGGAAACCCGGGGAGCCCGCTGTCCCAGCCGTCCGGAAGCTCGCGATGCTGCATCTTGTAGAGGTCATCGGCGAGGCGCGCATGCTGCTTCTTGTACTCTGCGAAGGCGGCCATCCAGGCCTCACGCTGGGCGCGTCCCCGTCGCCCCATGACGGCCTGGAAGTGCTCGTAGACGCCGTCGGGCACCAGGAACTTCGCCTCCTCGGGCCAGCCGTAGTTGCGCTTCGCCTGGCGGATCTCCTCCTCGCCCAGCGGCTCGCCGTGGGCGGCGCTCGTGTCCTGCTTGTGCGGGGCGCCGTAGGCGATGTGGCTGTCCACGATGATGAGGGTGGGCCGGTCGTGCGTGTGCGTGAAGGTCGTGAAGGCGCGGGCGAGCATGTCGAGGTCATTGGCGTCCCCGACCCGCGTCACGTTCCAGCCATACCCGATGAAGCGCGTGGCCGCGTCGTCGCTGTAGGCGAGGGCCGTGTTGCCCTCGATGGTGATCTTGTTGTTGTCGTAGATCCAGCAGAGGTTCGAGAGCTTGAGGTGGCCGGCCAGGGAGGCGGCTTCCCCGGTAATGCCTTCCATCATGCATCCGTCCCCGCACAGGGCATAGACGTCGTAATCGAACAGGTCGAGTCCGGGACGATTGAAGTGGCTCGCCATCCAGCGCCCGCCGATCGCCATGCCGACGCTCGTCGCCACGCCCTGGCCGAGCGGACCGGTCGTCGTCTCCACGCCCGACGTCCACCGGTATTCGGGATGCCCGGGGCACTTACTGTCGAGCTGGCGGAACCGCTTGATGTCGTCCAGAGACACCGAGGGCTTGCCGAGCACCTCGTACTGCGGGTTGACGCCTTTGACGCCCGTGAGGTGCAACATCGAGTACAACAGCATCGACGCGTGGCCCACGGAGAGCACGAAGCGATCGCGGTTGGGCCAGATCGGGTCCTCGGGGTCGAAGCGCAGGAACTGCTGCCAGAGACAATACGCGACCGGCGCCAGCGCCATGGGCGTCCCCGGGTGTCCGGAGTTGGCTTGCTGCACGGCATCCATGGACAGGGTCCGGATCGTATTGATGCACCGCTGGTCGATCTGTCCCTGCGGCTCCTGCTTCGTCGGTGTCATGGGCTCTCCCCCTCTGTGGCACGTGATGATGCACTGTCGCCTGGCGTCGAAAGATCTTACGTGATGCGACCTTCACACGACTCACGCTCCGCGCGCAAGCAGGTTTTTCGCATGCTCGATTCCTGCCTCCACCGTGCAGAAGGCGCCATCGAGCTGCGCTTCGTAGCAGGCGTCGAGCAGGCGTCCGATGCGGGGACCCGGGCTCAAACCCAGCTCCAAAAGATGCCGGCCCATGACGAGCGGCTGCGGTGCGGACCGCTCGACCTCCAGGGCACGCGCACGGGCCAGCAGCCAGTCGCCAGCCGGAAAGCCGTCGAAGGGGCGCGGGGGCCGGCCCATCTGATCGCATCGGGCGACGCGGACCAGCCGGTCGATCCGTCCGATCCGGCGCGCCAGCCTGCGGATCGCGCTGTCCCCCGCGCGGGCCTCGTACAGGGCCTGCGGGCGCAGGTGTGTGAGGACGAGCGCCACCACCTGATCAACGAGATCCTGCCGGCTGGTGAGCCGGCCCAAGAAGCTGCGGGTGGGCGCCTCGCCCGCCGGCTCATGCCCCTTGGAGGTGATGCGGCCGCCCTCGAGCCGGGTCGTCGCCGGCTTGCCGAAGTCATGGCACAGCACCGCGAAGCCGACGACAAGGTCGTCCCATTCGTCGCCGAGCCGTTCGTTGGCAAAGGCGTCCAGGCAATGGAGCGTGTGCACCCACACGTCGCCCTCCGGATGCCAGTCGGGCTCCTGCTCGCATCCGTTCAACGGCCCCAGCTCGGGAAAGAATCGCGTCCACCCGCAGTCACGCAGGAACTCCAGGCCGCGGGAGGGGTGCCGCCCCCGAAGGAGCAGCTTTTTCCATTCTTCGAACAGGCGCTCTGAGGCGATCCCCTCGATCGTCAACGTGCGGCAGAGCGCGACCGTGTCCGGAGCGACCGTCAGATCGAATCGTGCCACGAACTGCATGGCGCGCAGGACCCGCAGCGGATCCTCCACGAATTTTTCCGATGTGTGCCGCAGCACGCGCACTTCCAGGTCGCGCAGGCCGCCGAACGAATCGAGCACCTCATGACTGGCCGGATCCCAGGCCATGGCGTTCATCGTGAAATCGCGACGGGAGGCCGCTTCCTCCACGCTCATCTGTGGATCACACAGAGCCTCCAGCGGCGCGTGGCCGTCGGCCTCCACAGCACGGCGGCGGGGAATGGATACGTCCACGGGCATCCCGTGCAACTTCAGCACCGGAAACGCACGCCCCACCTCATCGAGCGGATAGCTCGCGCCGATGAGCGCCCGGAGACGGTCCGGCGCGAGGCCGAAGACCTCGATGTCCAGGTCACCGAGGGGAAGGCCGAGCACGGCGTCTCGCACGCAGCCCCCGACCAGGAGCGGTTGCCCCCCCGCCCGCGCGACCGTCTCACAGATCCTGGCCAGCACAGAGGCCAGCTCGCGATTCGGAATCGCGACGTCAAGCCGCATATCCCCCGCCCTCCCAGACGCGGTGCAACGCCAGGCGGAACACGTCGTTCAAACTCTCCACCGAAACCATGTCGTCCTTCTTCCCGAAGTGCGCGTGCTCCAGCCTCGCGATTTCCCCCTCGACGAAGTCGCTGATCACCGGCACCCTCGGACCGCGATCCATCTCCTCCCCGCTGCGTTTGCGCTCCATCAGCCGCTCGATCTCCCGCCGCAGGGTCGCGTCCTCGACCACACGATCGACGAGCTTGCCGAATTCCGTCGGGGCGACGCCATACCCCCGCTCGATCCAGCGAATCGCCAAGACCGGACGCAGGACGTAAAAATACTTCTTGGTCCAGACCGTTTCCCCCTGCAGGTACTCACGCAGATTGCCCTGGGCCATGTGGAGGTAGTGGTGCAGGCAGGCGACCGGGGAATAGGCCTCGGGCAGGAGCTCCCGCATGACATCTGCAATGTCGTACTGGTCCCGGTACACGATCGGGGATCCCAACCATTCCAGCAACGGCGGATTCGACTTGCGCAGCAGGAGCAGCGCCTTCCGAAGGTCCCAGCCATTGACGTCCAGCCGCTCGACGATCGGTCGCTCGATGACGTTCCGCTTGTGCTCCAGATCGACGGACAGGTACCAGTTGGGATGGTGGACGTAGAGGAATCGCACATCGTAGTCGCTGTCCCGCGACGCGAAGCCCCAGGCGCGGCTCCCCGATTCACAGGCGTAGAAGATGCGCACCTGCTCATCGTCTTCGAGATGATCGAGCGAGGCTAGAATCCTGCTCTTCATGGGAAGACCTCCGGGGAGAGCGCGGCCCACGATTAAGGACTCATGCTTAGCACTCTGCGGCGCGCCGCTCCTTCTTCCTTCGCATTGCACCGCCGGCTACCCAGGATGGAGCGAGTTTCTAACACGAATCCTCCGGACTGGCTAGCTCGTCGTGAGCGCCCCTGCTCCATCCATGCAGCCCGGTGGCCCAACGCAGGGAGCCGCCATCACTTGCGCGCGCTGGTGCCGGGTGGTATAAGCTCGGCGTCTGAGCCGTTCCGCCATCCACGCAGTTGTCTTGTTCAGCCTGTCCCGTGCTGGCATCCGATGATCTGAAGAACCCTTCCTTCTCACGCCTGATCGGCCCGGCGCTGCTCGCGGCCATCCTGGTGCTGATCCCGAGCGGCCGGTCCCAAGCGGCCACGGAGCACGACGGGCAACTGTGGATCCCCTTTTATCTGACCGCCTCCCTGACCGACCGGGTGCTCGGCTATTTCGAGGTCAACCCGCGGTTTGGTGACAACGTCTCCGAGATCAACCAACTGCTCATCCGTCCGGCGCTCGGGTATCAACTGACCCCCCATTTCTCCCTCTGGCAAGGCTATGCCTGGGTCACCAACTACCAGCCCAGTTTTCGGGGGGAACAGCGCATTTTTCAGCAGGCGATCTACAGCCGGCCGTTCCACGCTTTCCGCCTGCTCAGCCGCACCCGCCTCGAGGAGCGCTGGATCCAGGACTCCCGTGGCACGAGCCTGCGCGCACGGGAGATGCTCAGGTTCATGGTGCCCGTCGCCGGCTCCGAGGTCTGGTCCTTCGTGGTCTACGATGAAATCTTCGTGAACCTGAACTCGATCGAGAACGGGCCCCAATCGGGATTCGATCAGAACCGCGCGTTCGTCGGGATCAACCGAACCATCAACCGGCACATGAACGTCGACCTGGGCTATCAGAACGTGGCGGTCAACACAGTGGAGCCGGGCTTCGTGGACAAGCACCTCCACGTCATCCTGATCCAGACTTTCATCAATTTCTGAGCGCGCTCGATCGTCGTGGCGATCCCGGGCCGCCCCTGCCCCCGCCGACCCCCGTTCTCTGATGCCACCACGCCGCCTCTGTACGACAGCCTCCAAAGCCCTCGCCAAAGCAATGGGAAAAACGGCTGGATCTTCAGTAAATCCTGTGGGTCGTACTCACTGCTGCTAAGAGAACCTTGGCTCTGTCTTCATCCCCGCTCACGAGGCCTGGTGAGGACGTGCGGAGCCCGACGTTCACCATGAGGTGGGAGGTTGGCGGCGGAGACGTCAACGACAGGCGCAGGGGGTGCCAGGGCCCCGAGCGAGGCGACATTCGCGTGGACGCCCGTCTGCTGTGCGACGCGGAAGCAGGAGCGAGGCCCGACCGGCCACGTCTGCGGCATTCAGACGTGGCCGGATC
>JBFKNO010000189.1:0-5907 GCA_041629275.1 Nitrospiraceae bacterium | reverse complement strand
GCACGACGATCCACAGCAGGTGCTTGACCTGCACCTGCCCGCCGTACGTCAGGCCGTCTCTGGCGAGGATCTGGTTGATCCGCCCCAGCACCTCCGGCTCTGACTTCAAGCGCTTGTTGACCGCGCCCATCACGCCCTGGCAGGTGCCGCAGATCGTCATGATGTCCAGGCCCCGCTGCTCCGCCTGGGCGAAGGTCCGGGCATTGAGCGCGAGCGCCACGTCGGGGTCGGCCTCGCCCACGACGCCGGCGCCGCAGCACGACGCCGCCTCCAGCTCGACCACCTCGATGCCGAGGCGTCCGATCACGGCCATGGTGGATTGATACAGCTCGGGCGTGGCGCCCTTCGCGGCACATCCGGGGTAGAGTGCGAATGTCAGTGCCATGGCGTGAGCCGGATCTCCGAGCCCATCGGCCTCCCGGGCGCTCGGGGTATCGAAACAATTTGAGTTAGAATTTGCCTTTACTCGCCCTTCCGCAATAGAGTATATCCAATAGTAGAGGATGAAGTCATCACGCTCTCGCATCCTCGACGCTTCGTGGGTCACTCAATACAGCCCGTGAGGGTATTTCTGAACGATCAGAAACTCATGGTGTAGAAGGCGACCTTCTTCACGTCTCGCCTGATCATCCACTCCCACTGTTCCCGAGGTGTTGTTGTGACGGAGCTCCATGCTCGGTTGATTGCTGAATTGCAGAGAGCGCGGGCGTGCACGGATGCGCTGTTCGCGATGATCCGGCCGGACTCCGTCTACGAGCGCCCCGTTCCCGAGCGGCATCGCTTCATTTTCTACGTCGGTCACCTCGAGGCCTTTGATTGGAACCTGATCGGTCGGAGCACGTTGCACCTGGATTGTCCCCGTGCCCCGCTGGATCAGCTCTTTGCGTTCGGGATCGATCCTGCCCCGGGACAACTGCCGGATGATCGAGCCGCGGACTGGCCTTCCCTGGACGAGGTGCAGCGGTACAATACCGAGGTCAGGCACAAGCTGGACGCGCTGATGAGGGAGCTGCCGGAGCAGGTCGTGCACGTCGCCATCGAGCACCGCCTCATGCACGCCGAGACGCTCTCCTACATTCTGCACAGGCTCGACCCCGATCGAAAATTATTGCCGTCGATCAAGCTCGAGACCGCGGGCCCCGCGCCCGCCCACCGGATGATCGACGTGCCGGAGGGGACGGCGACGCTGGGTCGGCCCCACGCGGAGGGGTTTCGGTGGGACAACGAGTGCGAGCCCCACGCCGTCCACGTCCCCGCGTTTGCCGTCAGCCAATACAAGGTGACCAACCGTCAGTTTCTGGAGTTCGTGCGGGACGGAGGGCCGGTTCCGCCCTTCTGGGTGCGGCATGGCGAGCAGTGGTTCTGGAAAGGGATGGGCGGCGACATTCCGCTCCCGCTGGAATGGCCGGTCTACGTGACCTTCGAGCAGGCCGGGGCGTACGCGCGATGGGCCGGACAATCACTGCCGACCGAGGCGCAGTTCCATCGCGCGGCCTATGGGACCCCGTCCGGCCAGGAGCGCCGGTATCCCTGGGGTGACGCGCCCCCGGACCCGAAGAAGGGACACGTCAACTTTCACGGATGGGACCCCGTGCCCGTCACGGCGACACCGGCGGGGGACAGCGCGTTCGGCGTCTCCCAGCTCGTCGGCAACGGGTGGGAGTGGACGGCGACGCCGTTTCAGCCCTTCGAAGGATTCCGGAGCTTTCCCTTCTACCCGGGATACTCACAACCATTCTTCGACGGCGAGCATTTCGTGTTGAAGGGCGGGTCGGCGCAGACGGCCTCGCGCCTGCTCCGCCGTTCATTTCGCAACTGGTTCAGGAGAGGATACCCCTATGTCTATGCCGGATTTCGCTGCATCGAAACCTGACGCGCGCTCGGATGTCCAGGAGTTCGCGCAGGCCGTCCGCAACGGTCTCACCAAGCCCGGGCAAAAAGAGCTGCCATCGAAGTATCTGTACGATGAAGTCGGGTCCGCGCTGTTCGACGTGATCACGCTGGTACACGAGTACGGGCTGACGCGCGCGGGCGAACGGCTCCTGCGCCGGCACGCCGGGAGCATCATCGAACGTCTCTCGCCGCCGGTCATCGTGGCCGAGCTCGGGAGCGGGACGGGCCGCAAGACACGGTGGATTCTGGAAGCGCTCGCGCAGCGCGAGCCGGTGACCTATTACCCGATCGACGTCTCGGCCTCGGCGCTGGCCATTTGCGAGCAGAACCTCGGGGTCCTGGAGGATGTCAGCATCGTCGGGATGGAAGCCACCTACCTGGAGGGACTGCGGCGGGTGAGCCGTGAGCGCCGGACCGACCAACGCATGCTCGTGCTGTTCCTGGGAAGCAGTATCGGCAACTTCGACCGGCCCTTCGGCGAGCGTTTTCTCAGAGAGGTCCGGTCGTGCCTGAGCCCGGGGGATGCGCTGCTGCTCGCGACGGATTTGCAGGATTCGGTCGAGAAGCTGTGTCGGGCCTACGATGACGACGCCGGCGTCACCGCGGCGTTCAACCGCAACATCCTCGCCAGGATCAACCGCGAGCTCGGCGGCGACTTCGACATCAAATCCTTCACGCACGAGGC
This sequence comes from Nitrospiraceae bacterium, assembly GCA_041629275.1. GTDB lineage: Bacteria > Nitrospirota > Nitrospiria > Nitrospirales > Nitrospiraceae > JBFGRM01. The sequence goes on along the minus strand of JBFKNO010000189.1, from coordinate 3,329 downwards.
GCGGTACAATGCCGACCTGCATCGGATGGAGATGCATCTGCGGTCGACCAGACCCCAGACCGTCACGATCGCCGCCGCCCAGCTCGAGTGCTCGTTCAACGAAGGCGAAACGATCTGGACGGAATGCTCGCACAAGTACCGCGTGCACGATCTGCCACCCTTGGCGAATCGGTCGGGGTTCCGGAGCGAGGGGCAGTGGGTGGATGGGGAGTGGCCCTTTGCCCAGAATCTCTGGGTGGCCGTGTAGCAGGATGTTGAAAAAGGCCCCCAGCTGTGTTCTCGCATCGCTCGAGGCCTCAATGTACGGAAAAGAGTACGCCTTCGGCCTCTCGCTTGCTGCGGCCTTGCTGGAGGCCTTTTTGAACATCCTGCGCCGGTTTCTCTCCCGTTTGAAACTATCTGTGTTACGGGAGCTCTCCGGGTTTGGAAAGGCTATCTCAATCCCACCTTAGGCGGAGCTCCCACCCGTGAGCGCGATCGTTTCGTTCCGCCACGTGTCCTGCCGGCTGGGCGGACGCGACATCCTCCAAGACCTGACGCTCGAGGTCCAGGCGGGCGAGACGCTGGTGCTGCTAGGACGGAGCGGGTCCGGCAAGACCACCATCCTCAAGCTCATCAATCGGCTGTTGGCTCCGTCCGAGGGGCAGGTGCTCGTCGAGGGCCGGGCGACGACGGGCTGGGATCCAATCCGGCTCAGGCGGCGCATCGGTTACGTGATTCAAGAAGGCGGCCTGTTCCCTCACTTCACCGTCGCGGACAACGTCGGGCTGATCCCCCGGCTGGAGGGCTGGGCGCCGGACCGGATCGAGCAGCGCGTGCGCGTGCTGCTGGATGACGTCGGGCTGCCCCATCGTGAGTTCGGCGCTCGCTACCCGCGCGAGCTCTCGGGAGGGCAGCGCCAGCGGGTCGGGGTGGCTCGGGCCCTGGCCGCCGAGCCGGATCTGCTGCTCTTCGACGAGCCCTTCGGGGCGCTCGATCCGATCACGCGAATGGAGCTGCAGCAGCAGTTTCTTGCCTTACGGCGTGAGTTCCAGAAGACGGCGGTCTTCGTCACCCATGACGTCCGGGAGGCACTGCTCATCGGCACGCGGATCGGGCTCCTTTCGCACGGCCGATTGCGGCTGCTCGAATCGCCCCCGGATTTCCTCCGCTCCCAGGACGTGGAAGCCAGGGCGTTTCTCGCCTGCCTGGATCATTCCCGCGCCGGAACGGCTTGATGACACAGGACATCGTTCGGCTCACGCTCGAGCATCTGGTGTTGGTGTCGATCACGATGGCCATTGCGGCCGGCCTGGCGATTCCGACCGGGATCGTCGCGACGCGGTATGACCGCTTCAGGCGCAGCGTCGTCGCGGCCACCAACGTGCTCCAGACCATCCCGAGCCTGGCGATGTTCGGGTTTCTGATCCCCCTGCCCTTCCTGCCCCTCGGCAAGGAGACGGCGGTCGTCGCCTTGGTCTTGTATGCGTTACTGCCCATTCTGCAGAACACGCTCGCCGGCATCCTGGGCGTGGACCGTGCGGTGCGCGAGTCGGCGCTGGCCATGGGGATGACCGGAGGGCAGCTTCTCTGGCTCGTTGAGCTGCCCCTGGCCTCCCGCATGATCGTGACCGGCCTGCGAATCGCGACCGTGATCACGATCGGCACGGCGACGATTGCAGCGGCGATCGGCGCGGGGGGGCTGGGCGTGTTCATCTTCCGCGGCATCGCGACCGTCGACAACGCGCAGTTGCTGGCGGGCGCCGTGCCCGCCGCGATCATGGCGCTCATCGCCGACCGCGGGTTATCGTGGATCGAGCGTCGCTGGCTGCCAGGATGACAGCAGGATGTTGGAAAAAGCCTCCAGCCGATCCCCCTCACCCTGGCCCTCTCCCCCAGCGGGGGAGAGGGCCAGGGTGAGGGGGTGGAAGTGCGTGGCATGATTCGGTGAATTCTCAAAACGCCACACCAGCCACATCCGAAGATCGCTTCGGTATCGATAGGCCGCGACACAACCCGCGGGATGCGCCATCGACCAGCACACCCTCGTCGGAGCGAAGTGGATTCCATCGGAGCCTGCCGGTGCCGGCGTCGGGGGAGCTTCCCCGCCTCCCCCTCCTTCTGCTAGCGCTTCTCGCGTTCGTGTGCCTGCCCGCCTGCGACCAGCAGCCTCGCATCGTCGTCGCCTCGAAGAATTTCACGGAGCAGGTGATCCTCGGGGAGATCATCGCGCAACACCTCGAGCATCGCCTCGACGTCAGGATCGAGCGCCGACTCAACCTCGGCGGCACGCTCCTCGCCCATGAAGCCTTGGTCAGCGCGGGTATCGACCTCTATCCCGAGTACACGGGAACTGCGCTCACGGCGATCCTCAAGCTGCCGCCCTCGAAAAATCCCGCTGCGGTGTTCGAGCGAGTACAGGAGGAGTACCGGGAACGCTGGCGCGTGTTGTGGCTTTCCCCCCTGGGGGTCAACAACACGTTTGCGATGGTGATACGAGGTGAGGAGGCGCGCCGCGGGAATCTCCGGACGATCAGCGACGCCGCGAAGCGGGAACAAGGCTGGCGCATGGGGATGGGCTACGAGTTCCAGCAGCGGCCGGACGGGCTGGCCGGGCTCATGGAGACGTACGATCTGGCCCTGTCGGGGGCGGTGAAGACCATGGATCTGGGGCTGCTCTACCGGGCGCTGGAGCAGGGCGACGTGGATATGCTCGCGGCCAACTCGACCGACGGCATGCTGTCGGTCCTGGATGTCCGCGTGCTGCAAGACGACAGGCGCTACTTTCCCCCCTACGAGGTGGCCATCGCCGTCCGGGGCGACGCGCTCGAGGCGCATCCCGGCCTGCAGGAAGCCTTGGCGGAGCTGAGCGGCACGCTCAGCGACGAGGTGATGCAGCGCCTGAACTACGAGGTCGACGGCAAGCACCGCCCGGAGCGCGAGGTGGCGCGGGAGTTCCTCGAGAGCCGTGGGCTGCTGTCGCCCTGATCGGCGGGTGGCGAAGTGCGAGCTCCTTGACGAAGCTCGGGGCGAGCCGTGCGGACCGTGCGAGGGCGCGCCTGTCTGCTCAGACGCTCCGGTTCGACCGCACTAAGGCTCGCATCCGGTGGGCTGTGGAACTCGCTGCGTGCGACCTGGCGGGCACGCAGCTTCAAACAGTCCTCGCCCTCCGGTCCCGAAACGGGGACTGGCTCCGCCGAGAAGGGGGACAGTCCCTGGTCGGGACAGTCCCCAGGCGGTGCCTGTCCCCGTTTCGGGACCGGACGGTGAGGACTGTCCGAAGCTGCGTGCCCCCTCCGGGTCGCACGCAGCAAGATCCGCAGCCGAGCGGATGCGAGGCGTAGTGCGGT
>JBFKNO010000188.1:0-5914 GCA_041629275.1 Nitrospiraceae bacterium | reverse complement strand
CCGTCGCCCATGCCGGTGGCGCCATGGCATTGGGAGCAGTACTGCTTGTAGAGCACGGCCCCGCGGTCGACACTGGCGCGATGGAATTCCCCGCTCGTCCAGGGCTCGTAGAACCGAAAGTCGTCGAGTCCCTGGATCGCGACGTAGCCGATAATGTATCGCAGGCCGAGGTGGCTGGCATCCGCGAGAAACTCCCCGCTGTGGGGGGTGAAATCCTGCGGATTCACGCCGAAGCGATAGAGCCAATCCAGGTTGTACCGGCGGCCGGCTTCGACCAGGGACACGCTCTGCGGGCCGCCGACGATCTTGCCGTTGTCCCGAATCAGGTGGCATCCGACGCAGGCGTGCTCCATATAGATCTGCCGGCCGAACTCCGCCTCCTCGGCGGTAAAGGTCGAGAGGTTCATGGCATCGGTCTTGACCCGTGGATCCTTGTACTGTTTCTCGAAATAGTCCGCGATGGCATCGGCGTCTTCTTCCGACACCGCCATGTGCTTCGTCGGCCCTTGAGCGAGATCCCAACGGTAGCCCTTGACGTAGAGTGGCTCCTCCTTCCCGGTCAGCCAGCGGATGAGCCAGTCGCGTTCGTACTTATTCCCCGCCCACATCAAGTCCGGCGCTTTCAAGCTGAACCGCGACTCGGGCTCTCCGACGAACTTGTGACAGTCGGCGCAGGTCCCCTTGATCACGCGCTCGGCACGCTGCTCATCACCCGCCAGCAAGGCGGTGGAGAACCCTCCCGCTGTGCCCACAATCACCACAGCGGCTCCAACGATGATGCGTCTCGCGAACTGCGTCAGACTGCCTTGACGGACCATGCTCCCCTCCTCAATCTCGACACTCCGTTAGCGCCCTCCGGAAACTCACCGAACACGCCTCTGCCAGCTCGCTCTCCTGCGATGGAACCGGCAAGCATGACGGCGGGAGCCCCCTCACCCTCCCCTCTCCCCCGGGGCGGCGGAGAGGGTCAATCACTGGCTCTCTTGCTTCCCGAACGTGCGCACGAACAGGATGACCTGCCACGCTTCTTCCTCCGTCATCGTGAGCGGAATGAACGCGGCCATGTCTGTCCCCGGGCTTCCGTTCCTCAAGATCCACATCAGCTCGCCGTCGGTCCGCGCCGATTGCCATTGCCCGTCGGTGAAGTTTCTCGGCAGCGCCCCGACCAGACCGGGGATATGAGCCATCCCCTTCCCATCCAGTCCGTGGCAGGACGAACAGAAGCCCTTGCCGTAAAACAGCTTCTTCCCGGCTTCGATATGGTGCGGCGTCACCGGAAGCGGATTGATCTCGGCCTTCGCCTGCTGGATCTGATCGGCCGGGACACGCGGCCGAAGCACGTCGGCCGTTGCGCTCCAGCTCCACCCCGGGCTGACCACCGGCGCGGCCAAGATCAAGACGATAAACGAAAAGCCGATCAGTCGAACCCACGCTGGCATTGATCCTCCGATCGAATAGACACAAAGCTTGCCGAGAAATGACCGGCGGGAGATCTCTCCCCCGCCCACCACCTTTGCGAAGGACTAATCGGACCGCGTGAAAATGTGGCCGAGCGATTGGGGAATGGTCACCTTCCCATCGGGGATAACCTGATCCTTGTGCCAGAGATGGAAAATGATCCCGTCCGTCCCTGCCGCGACCTCGGCGACTTTCTTGCCGGCTTCCCCCGTCGGATGAAGGACTTGCACGCGGCCCGTCGCGATCTCGACCTTGTGATCGTGGAAATTGCGGTGCCACTTGATCAGGGGCACTTCCTTTCTGGACACGTTCTTCGCGACGAAATACTCGATCGCGACGAGCTTGGCCTTCGGATCGGTGGATTCAAACAGCAAACACTGCAGCACTTCCGCCGAGATGCCCTTGCAGTAGTGATGGAACGGCCCCCCGACCGTGCCGTCGTCCATCAAATGCGGCGCCTGCACGTGGATGTGATAGCCTTCTGCGGGCGATGTGGGTTCCCCGCTCGTAGCCGCTTGGGGCGTTACACAGCCGAGCATGACGAACCCCACTGCCCCTAAGAAGCCCAGCCCCTTCAGAAATCGACTCATAGCAGCCTCCTTTTGGCTAGGGATCCTGTCAAAAGGGCCTCGCGCCTAGCCCACGAACGCCCCCTGCGCCGCCGGAGCCGTGGCTCCTGCTCCGGACCCTACGCGCATTATTCACGGACAATGACCCCGCAGGCGATTCTCGGCCCGCCCGGCGCGTCCTTGGTTGGAGGATCCGGCAGATACCGATCCTCCAGCTCGTGGATGATGAAGGCGCTGCCGTCCTGATCGAAAACCGTGTTCAGCCCGTCGGACAGGGTCACACGGCTGGACACCGCATAGAGCGTCCCAACCCCCTTGTCATCGACAACCAAGCTCGGAAGGTCGCCCAGATGATACGGGTGATTGCCCAGTCCGGGGCTCACGTTCGCCTGCGGATTGACTTGAGGGTCGATGTTGCCGTCGTAATGACCCTTGGCGGCCGAGAACGGATCGCAGTTGCCCGTCTCATGAATATGGACGGCGTGCGGCCCCGGAGTGAACTTGCTGCCCTTGGTGCCCTCCAGGCGCATCACGATCCTGACGCGCCCCTCGTATTTCTGGTAGAGCTTCGCTTGGCCCGTGATCCCCGGCCCCACGATCACGGCCTTGGCCTCCATACGCTTCGGGAGCTCACCCGAGTGATAATGGGCGCACCCTGTCATGACCAGCATCATGGATACTCCCGTCACCGTCCGTGCTAGAGCGTTCATCGTAGTTCCCTCCATCAGGCTCGTCCCGCCGCCTTCGCGGCCTGTTGCAAGGCAGGCTTCATCTTCTTCCATGCCTCGATCCCGCCGACCAGATCCATGACCCGGGTGAACCCCTGATGCTCCAGGACGCTCGCGGCGATCGAAGACCGATAGCCTGTCGCGCAGTGCACCGCGATTCGACGATCTTTCGGCAGCTCGCCGACTCGTGCTCTCAGATGGCTCACCGGGATGTTGACGCTGCCGTCGATCCGGTGCTCTTTCCACTCGTCCTCGTTTCGCACGTCCAGGACGAGGGGCGGGTCGGGGGAGGCCAACTCATCCGCAAGGACCGAGGCCGTGATCCGGTCCGTCCGGCTCACGCGCTCCGGCGTCCTGTCGAGCGACGCCATCCCGTCCTTCAGGTATCCGGCGACGTGGTCGAACCCGATCCGGCCCAGACGGGTTGCGGCCTCGCGCTCGCGACCCGGCTCCGCGATGATCACGATCGGCTTCTCCCGCGAGAGCATTGTGCCGGCCCAGGTCGCGAACTTGCCGCCCAGCCCGATGTTGGTGCTGCCGCAGATATGGCCACCCGCATAATCGGCGGGATCACGCACGTCCAGGAGCTGCGCCCCCTCTGTCTGGAGGCGCAGCACCTCGTTGAGCTTCAGCGCGTGCAGCTCGCGCTCGAGCGATTCGTCCAAGGTGGGGCGCTCCCGCCGGTTCAGCATGGCGTCATACCCAAAATAGGCGGGCGCCTCGGGCTGATTCGCCGTGACCAGCGCGACGAACTCTTCCTTGGTCATCGGCTGGAGCGCATAGTTGTGCCGGCGCTGCACCCCAATGGTGGAGACCGTGTCCGTGCTGAGGTGTTTTCCGCATCGGGATCCCGCCCCATGCGCCGGATAGACCAACGTCTCGTCCGGCAGTGCCAGCAGCTTGGTTTGGAGGGAGTCGTAGAGCATTCCCCCCAGCTCGTCAGCCGACACCCCGACGGATGCCATGAGATCGGGACGCCCGACGTCCCCGATGAAGAGCGTGTCACCCGTCAGCACTGCCTGCGGATTCATGGGATCCTTCCGGAGATCGTAGACCAGGATGCAAATCGCTTCGGGCGTATGTCCCGGGGTTTCTATCGCTCTCAGGCGGACCGATCCGAGATCGAGGGTGTCCCCGTCCTTGAGCGGCGTGAATGCGTACTCGGCTTGGGCACGCGCCCCGAGGTAAATGGCCGCTCCGGTCCGCTCCCGCAGCTCCAGATGACCGGAGACGAAGTCGGCGTGGAAATGTGTCAGGAGCACGTGGCGAATCTCCAGCCCCCGATCGCGCGCCTCCTTGAGGTACTGATCGACGTCCCGCTGCGGATCGACCACCGCCGCGGTCCCCGTCTCCTCGTCCCCGATCAGATACGAGGCATGAGCCAGACATCCTAAATAAAACTGTTTCAGTATCATTGCCTATCCTCTCTCTCCGCAGCATCAAGTCTCAAATTCCAAATTCCAAACTCCAAATCCCAAGTTCGACCTCTCTCTTCTTATTTTTCCCTTGTCCTTCGTAATTAACGGTTGAAAATTGATTAACCGAGTGGCGCTCCTCTTCCTCCCCTTTGTAAGGGGAGGCCAGGTGGGGTAGAGCCAGAAACGCAGAACCGCGGGATCGCTTGAGCAAGGGCTAGTGCGGCGCTCTACCTCCCCTCCCCATCCTTACAAAGGAGGGGCACTTACGATGTCGCCCCGCTTCAGGACTGTCACTGTATTCGTGAACGCTCAACAGTTCCACCCAGGTCGTCGCTATGTCTTTCCAGCTGGCTTCTGCTGGCACGTATTGATTCCGAAGAGGCTCCAGGCGGGACAGAAACCCGCCACCCCGGTCACCGCCGCGACGCCGCCGACGATGCCGAAGACCCAGGTCGCTGCGGCAGGCATATTCCCATAGAACGCCAGGGCCAAGAGCAATACACCGAGAATCACTCTGATCGTGCGTTCGATTCCACCCACGTTGCACGTCATGGCCGCACCTCCCTCTGTCTAACTTCCCCACGCTGGTTGGCCTCATCATCATTATTTCTCGTTCCATCCATTGGAGTCACCGGGGACGGCAAAGGATTCCTGAAAAACCGATCGGGACGCGACGCGCCTAAAGGATCCATAAGGATCTTGGTCATGGCCTCGACCATGTCTGCTGCCAATGCCGGTGCGATTCTCGATGAGGTCCCCGCCGAGGGCGACTCCGGTCGCCTGCCTCTCCGGCAGTCTAAACGTCTCATGGCACGCCACACATCGGCTGGTGATGGAGGCCAGGCCCGAGATGGCGGAGTCGACGCTGGCGCCCTTTGTCAGATCGTCGGCGAGACGATCGAGATCACGATGCACGGACATACCCATTTCCTTGAAGGCGAGGGGAAGCTTGAGCATGAGGGAGGGGTCGACGTCAGCCGCCTGCGCCATGCCCCCGGAACGCGCAGCCTGAACGGCGAGCTTCGTGCCCGCGGCGCGGTCGTGATGGCTCAGGCCTGCCAGGATACCCTGGACCGCCGCCAGAAGCTGGCGCATCTCGGACAGGATGACCGCTCGTTCTTGCGGACTGAGCACGATCTCCGTTCGCTGATCCCTCCCCGTCTGCGTCGATCCTTGAAAAAACATCCAGGCGAGCCCTGCCGCGCCGACGAGCCAGAGGAGGATGGCGGTTATGCAGAGAGACCGTTGGGGCATGGGGAGCATTTCACCCGATTCGCAGCGCTTGTCCGCCGACTTGTCCGCCGAAGCTCAAGCGAAGGCGGATGCTCAAGCGAAGGCGAAAGCCGTGGGGCTCCACGCTGTAGTGCCCATCTTTGCGAGGAGCGTACCAGGGTGATGGACTTCCTGGTCGAATGAAAAGTCTTGCGAGTCTAGGAGGTTAGGAACTTTTTGCCATCCCGCACCGATTCGACCCTGTGGCGAAAAGCTACAAGGGATGAAAGGCCCGCAGCGCGAGATGCAACACCCCAACGGCAAGGTATGGGATTCTTAATAATGTGACGTGCAAAGGAGAGGGGCTATGGCGGGACACTTGCTGTGGACGAGAAAAGGGGGTATCGCCAGTCTTGTCCAAAATAGCGGGTCGTGGTCCGTCCCGGGCAAGGGGCACGCCCGTCCTGCTCAGCGCTGCGGTTCGACCGCACTATGTCTCGCAGGCGCTCGGCTGCGGATCTTGCTGCGT